>CADBQM010000101.1 GCA_902796795.1 uncultured Eubacteriales bacterium | reverse complement strand
TCGATCCGCCAGATCTGGCCGCGGATGCGCCGGCGGTTCCATTCCATGTCTTTCGGCTCGTTGCAGCCGGCCTCGGGAGAGGTGCAGGAGTTGAAGACCGAGAAGCTGACACGGTTCGAAGCGTCAAATTTCGCGTCGAATTCGAAGGTGATGCGGTCGGTTTCCGGCATATGGAACATGGTCCAGAGGATCGGCGCTTCCCGGAAAGCCCGGCGTCCCATAAATTCTTCGAAAGCCCGGTTCCAGACCGGGTTTTTGCCGGTGTAATGGTGTGTATGGCTGCCGAAGACCATCCGGTATGCCTGCTCCGTTTCATCGAAACAGAGCTCGCCGTAGATCGCGTCCATGGCGGCCGGGTCCGCGTCCTGTCCGTTGATCTTCACGTTCCGGAAGAGGAAGTTTTCCTCCTCCGCCTGGATCCCCGGAATACCGACGTACAGGGGCGGCTCTTCAGCGCCTTCCGTCAGGACCGGAATCACTTCGCTGCCCCGGTATTTCGCGAAGAGGGAGATCGTATGATAGCTCGGGATGCCGTAGACCGTGTGGTTGTTGAAAACGATCAGGTTCGGCTTCCAGGCCGTGTAATCCGAATTCTGCATCAGCGGCGCGTAGGCGGAGAGCCGGACGATATCCTGGTTGTTTTCGACGCCGGTCAGGAAGGCGGCTTCCGCGAGCGCGCACTCCATGGAGGCGATGGTCTTTCCGCCGTTGACCGCGTATTCGCCGAGGAAGATCTCCGGGCCGGTGCGCGGGTAATCGTCAAACTTGCCGGTGTTCTCCAGGAAGAATTCCGGGGCATTGTAATAATGCTCGTCCACGATCTCGGTCGGCAGGCCTTCGCGCTCCGTGTGGCCGTTGGAAATGTAGATCACGTCCGGGTAAGCGGCCTTGAGCGTCCGGTAAAACAGCTCATAACGCGCCGTATATTCCGGCCCCCAGTTTTCGTTGCCGATCTCCACATATTTCAGCCGGAAGGGCGCGGGATGTCCCATTTCCGCGCGGAGCTGTCCGTATTTCGTATCCGTATCGCCGAGCGCGTATTCCAGCGCGTTCAGCGCTTCATCCAGGTATTTCTTTGTCACTTCTTCCGGGAAGCCTTTGCCGTTTCTCGCCTGGCAGCTCATGCCGCAGTTCAGCACATATAGCGCCTCCATTCCGAGGTCTTCACAGAGCTGGAGATATTCATGGAAGCCGAGCCCGTTCGTGGTCCGGTAATGCCACATCAGCTGTGCGCTCGGGCGTTCGTAGACCGGCCCGACCGTTTTTGAAAAGGCCAGCGTATTCTGCTCCGTGATGCCTTCCACGACGCAGCCGCCCGGGAAACGGATGAACCTGCTGTGTGTGTTTTTGAGCTGCAGCGCAAGATCCTCCCGAAGACCGTGCCCGTTCAGCGTGTGCTCCGGCATCAGGGAAGTAAAGCCAAAGACGATCTCATTTTCACGGTCGCAGGAGATCACAAAGGAAAGGTCGGAAGCGGCGGTGTCCGCGGTGAGTTCCGCGTCATAGCGGACGTATCCTTCTGAAGCCCGGACCGGCAGCGCCTCAGCGCCTGCGATATCGCCGTTTTCCTTCTGCAGCAGGAGCGTGAGGACGCAGTCTTTTCTGGATCTTAGGAAAGTGTAAAAGCGGGTCTTTTCACCGGCGTCCGCATGGATGCCGAAGTAGCCGGTGTTCTTCAGCGTGCCGCCGGCGCTGAACTTAACAAGGAGGGCAGCCTTCCGGTTCGGATTCAGCGTACGTTCGGTCAGGAGCGTCATCCGGGCATCCTTTGCGTACCAGGCGGGGATCTCAGTCGGCGGGACAGCCGCCGCCCACTCGTCCATGCCTTCACCGTGGTTGAAGACTCCGGGCCAACCGCCGTCGTTGATATAGATCAGCGCTTCCGGATCGGTCTCACAGCCTTCCGGCGGCAGGGAATCTTCAAAAGCGCGGTTTCTTAATCGCTCCGGATAGAGCCCGCCGTCCGCCGCGTGGTTGATGTCTTCAAAAAACAGGCCGTAGAGCTCGGGGGCAGTGGAAAAACGCGGTTCCTTCGCGCGGATCGTCAGGGTGTTCGTCATGGCGGTTCCTCCTTCTGATGATGGTATTTCTGTAAAGATTATAGCATGAAAGCGAAGAAATCAAAAAACCATTTCAGCGGCCGGCCTTACACGCATGCGGCCGCGCTTTTTACTTGAAAGGGCGGCCTTCCTATAGTATCATGTTAACTGGATATTTATGTTTTTGAACCTGCTTTTTCGGAAGCGGGAAATGGTGATCTTGCCGGGAGGACGATCCGTGACGCTGTCGGAACTGACTGCATATGCTGAAGAAAAATATCAGCTTCAGGAACAGCATAAGTGGGCGGATTTTCCGGGCTTTTCCGTACTTGCGGACCCGGAGAGCGGCAAGTGGATCGCGCTGCTCATGCGGCAGTGGGACGGGGAGCGCGGCGAGGAGATCGAGCGCTGCGACCTG
>CADBQM010000100.1 GCA_902796795.1 uncultured Eubacteriales bacterium | reverse complement strand
TATGAGATCCGGGACGGCGTCCTGCTCGTGGATACGGCAGGCATGACCGGCTTCCTCGTCGCCGCTTTTGAAAAAGGCTATGAGGTGAAAAACCCGAACAAATGGGACGCGAACGTGCTGCGGCAGAGCGCCGACGTGAAGGGCGAGCTGCTGAAGCAGGGCTTTATCGATCTTTCGGGCTTTTAAAGGAGGTTCCGGATGAAAACGATCAGAAGGCTGACAGTTTTACTGCTGCTCGCAGCGTCGCTTCTGCTGCTTGCGGGCTGCAAGGCCAAGGAAGGCCCCGACGACAAGCCGATCGCGCTGACGCCGGCCGGCGACGTGATCGCCCAGTATACGAAGGATACTGCGGATTATGCCTCCATGCCGGAAAGCGCGACAAAGACCGTGCGTCTGCATTACCGGAGAAACGACGATACGTCGAACGACCGCTCGTGCTACGTTCCCTGGAACGTCTGGGCCTGGGACGTGACGAACAGCGGCAGTGGGGCGGCGTATCCCTTTACCGGGTACGACGACTACGGCGTCTATGCCGACCTTTCCGTCGATGAGATCTCCGGCGGGCAGGGCATGGATAAGATCGGCTTCATCATCCGCACGGACAACTGGTCAAAAGACCCGGACGGCGACCGTTTTATTGACATTCTTCCGGAAACGCCGGGCGGGCTGCAGAACGTTTTTGTCCGTACGACGGAATCGACGGTCTTCGATACGCAGGAGAACGCCTTGAAGTCGATCGTGAATTATGCGATGCTGCGGGACGGGAAAACGATCAGCGTATATTTCAAACCGCTCGCAAACGATTTCAAGGCCTATGCGCCGCGCTTCACGATGACGGTGAACGGCGAAGATTACAAAGATTTTACGATGGGCGAGTACGATGCTTCGCTCATGATGGTGAACCTGAACCTGAAGGATGCGGTCACGCTTTCCGATACAGTGACGGTCAGCTACCGCTTCGACAAGAGCTGGATCAACCAGGTCGAACTGATGATGACGAATTATTTCGACAGCGAAGAGTTTAACGCACAATACGCCTACGAAGGCGATGACCTCGGAGTCACTTTTGATAACGAAGAAGCACCGCATGCCACGACCTTCAAGGTCTGGGCGCCGACCAGCAGCAGGATGCAGCTGAACCTGTATCACAGCGGTGATCCCAAAGAAGAAGCGGAGCCCTATCAGGTCATCGAGATGGAAAAGGGAGAGAAGGGCGTTTTCTCCTATACCGTAGATGAAGACCTGGACGGCGTCTACTACACCTATACCGTCACGAACGCGAAGGGGACGAACGAAGTCACCGATCCCTACGCAAAGAGCGCGGGCGTGAACGGACGCCGCGGGATGGCGGTCAACTTTACGAAACTGAACAAAACGATCGCCGGCTGGGCGGAAGACGTGCGTCCGTTCACCGGGAACGAAACGGATGCGGTCATCTATGAAGCGCACGTCCGTGATATGACGATCTCCGAAACGAGCGGTGTTCCCGAGGATCTCCGCGGAAAATTCGCGGGTCTTTCTCAGGACAGCTCCTATACGAAGGACGGCGCCACGGTCGCGACCGGGCTTTCCCATATGAAGGAGCTCGGCATCACCCACGTCCAGCTGCAGCCGTTCTACGATTATTCCTCCGTGGACGAGTCGAAGCCGGGCAGCGCGATGGCGAAGGATAATTATAACTGGGGCTACGATCCCCAGAACTATAACGTGCCGGAAGGCAGCTACAGTACGGATCCGTACGACGGGTACGTCCGGCTGAAGGAACTGAAGGAGATGGTGCTCGCCATGCACAGGGCGGGGATCTCCGTCAACATGGACGTGGTCTACAACCATACGGCTGCTTCCGAGAATTCCAACCTCAACCTGCTGGTACCGTATTACTATTACCGGACGAAGGCGAACGGCGCGTTCTACAACGGCTCCGGCTGCGGCAACGAGCTGGCCTCGGAGCGTTTTATGGTGAACAAGTTCTTCCGGGAATCCTGCAGATTCTGGATCGATGAATACCATCTTTCCGGTTTCCGTTTCGACCTGATGGGCCTGATCGACAACCAGACGATGATCGATATCTACAAGGACTGCGCGGCCGTCTATCCCGAGATCATGGTCTACGGCGAGCCCTGGACCGGCGGCGCGACGAAGCTGAAGGCCGGGATCAGCGCGGAACAGCTGACAGAGCAGACGACCGTACAGGAATCGCTCGCCCAGGACTTTTTTGCCGGCAGCGGTGTTACGGTCGGCGCGTTCAACGATGTGATCCGGAACGCGGTCCGCGGATCGAACAACCCGGGCAAGGGCTTCGTCCAGGGCAGCTCCGCAGATGCTTCGCTCGTTGCGATGTGCGTCGGCGGCAGGTTCTCCGAGGGGACGATCAAGACCGCCGGTATCGATCCGGACCAGGTCCTCAACTATGTCTCCTGCCACGACAACTATACCCTGTACGACCAGCTCGTACAGACGATGAACGAAGAACGCCTGCCCGCGGCCTATACGCAGGCGGACGCGATCGTTTTCCTTTCGGAGGGCGTTCCCTTCATCCAGGAGGGCGAGGAGTTCATGCGCAGCAAATGGGACGCGGATGCCGGGAAATACGAAGGCAACTCCTATATCTCCGGCGACTTCGTCAACGCGATGGATTACAGCCTGAAGATCGAAAACGCCAGGATCTTTGAGAAGACGAAAGAACTGATCCGCTTCCGGAAGGAGCATCCGGAATTCCGGCTCTCCGGGCGGAGCGAGATCGAGTCTTTACTTTCGGACGTCACGTTCGATAAAGCCAATATCCGTTATACGCTGGGAGACCTCCTGGTGATCCATTCCCTGAACGGGACGAAAGAAGCATTGGACGGGAAATACGAGATCCTCTATTCGAACCTGCGGGACGAATACGGGGAAGTCTCCGGTACGCTCAGCATCGGGACGAACGAATCCGTGGTGCTGAAAAAGGTGAAATAAGATGTTCCGGCACGGCAGGATCAGTACGGAGACCGACCGGAAGCCATTTATCTTCACCGTGACGGCTGCGGCCGCCTGCGGTACCGGCGCGGTGCTGCTGTTCGTCCTCGGGAAGGGAGACGCGCTGTCGATCTTTGCCGGGGTCCTGCTCTCGATCGTCTTCCTGGCCGCGGCCGCCGTCCTCTTCGCGATGGTCACGGACCGCGCCTGGATCGGGGACGGGGAGCTGCATATGGGCTATCTGTTCCGGAATAAAACGGTGAAGCTGAAGGAGATCGGAAAGATCCGCTATAAGGATGATGTCTACACCATTTTCGGCAGGGACGGGCAGGAGATCGGTTCGATCAACGCGAAGCTGACCGGCATCGGCCGGGTCCTGCATGAACTGGACAGACAGGGCGTCCGGTTTGAATAAAGAACTCTTTTATGTATCAATACATATATGAAACGGAGGGGTGTTATGGCAAGTTTAAAACTTTCCCATATCTACAAGGTCTACGATAACGGACACAAAGCCGTAAACGACTTCTCGATCGACATCGCCGATCAGGAATTCATCGTCTTTGTCGGTCCGTCCGGCTGCGGAAAGTCCACGACCCTGCGTATGATCGCGGGCCTGGAGACGATCACCGCCGGCGACCTCTTTATCGGCGACACACTTGTGAACGATATGGAACCGAAGGACAGGGATATCGCCATGGTGTTCCAGAGCTATGCGCTGTATCCGCACATGAGCGTTTACGAGAACATGGCCTTCGGACTCCGGAACCGCAAGATGCCGGAGAATGAGATACGGGAACGGGTCGAAAAAGCGGCGAAGATGCTCGATATCGAAGATTATCTGGACCGCAAGCCGAAGGAGATGTCCGGCGGCCAGCGGCAGCGTGTCGCGTTGGGACGCGCGCTCGTCCGTGACCCGAAGGTCTTCCTGCTCGACGAGCCGCTGTCGAACCTGGACGCGAAGCTGCGTGCGGCGATGCGTACCGAGATCACGGCCCTGCACAAGAGCCTGAAAACGACCTTTATCTACGTTACCCACGACCAGGTCGAGGCCATGACCATGGGCACGCGTATCGTCGTCATGAAGCTCGGTTACGTGCAGCAGATCGATACGCCGATGAACCTCTACAACGAACCGTACAACAAGTTCGTCGCAGGCTTCATCGGAACGCCGCAGATGAACTTCTTCGACGTCACGCTGAAGCGGGAAGGCAATGAAGTGGTCGTCCACTTCACGAACGGCGACACGATCATCCTGCCGTATGAGAACGTCTCGAAGATCCACCAGCGTTACCTGGACGGTAAGACGAAAGTCACCTTCGGCATCCGCCCGGAGCACATCGACCTGGATGAAAACGAGCGCGGGCTGAAGATCATCGTGACGAACGTCGAGCGGCTCGGCAACGAGACGAACGTCTACGGCAAACTTGGCGACAGCCTCGGCGAATTTACGATGAAGGACGAAGGCAACAACATCGTCGTCAAGGTCATCGACCGGGACGATATCGAGATCGGCGACATCGTTTACGCGGAACCGAACCCGGCGAAGGTCCACTTCTTCGACGCGGAGACGGAAGTCACGCTGATGAGCCGTATCCCCGAATTCAATACCGTTTCCGCCGAAGTCTCCGGCGGAGGCATGACCGTGATGGGACAGGCTGCGGCGCTTCCGCCCGCATTCAGGGAAGCACTCGGAGAGAACAGGCAGTTCGAGCTTGTGATCCCGCCGGATGCCGTCATCGAAGGCAGTGATTTCAGCCGGAAGGTCGCAAAGGTCGAGAAGGCCGACGATAAGAACCTTGCATATCTCGAGAACGGCGACCAGTATCTGTTCGCGCTGGTCGGCGAAGGGGTCAAGGCCGGCGACGATTATCACTTCTCTCTCCGTAACGAAAAGCTGAACCTGAACGCAGGCGGCAGGGAAGTGCTGCACGCGCTGGATGACGAAGATTTCCTGACCGGTACCTTCTCGAAGACGGAAGTCAAGGAGAAAGGCGACCGTGTGCTGCACTTCTTCTACAATATCGGGGATATGAAGATCGAAGCGCAGCCGGAACACGGCTACAAGATCAATGCCATCGACGGCGACAGCTGCTATAAGAACAGCTATCGCTACGGTGTCCCGCGGGATGCGGTCCGCATCGCAGGGGCAGGGGAGAACGGGCTTGCGGCGAAGGTCGTCAAGATCCTGGATTACGGCGACGCCTGCTTCGCGAAGCTCGACGCTGAGGGACAGGAGCTCCTGATCAACGTGGAAAAGGGATTCGACAGAAAACAGGTCCGAGTCACCTTTGATACGGAAGACATCTCGGTCTACTCGACAGAGATCGATATGAAGCTCTGCTGACGATGAAGGCAGAGGTCAACGGGAATACGGTCGAGTTTGAACCGAACTCGAAGCCGATCCTTCTAAAACGGCTCATCGCGGACGGCTTTGATATCGCCGTACTGTTCGGGCTGTTCCTGCTGCTCACGGCGCTTTTCATGAAGACGCCCCTGGCAGCGGTCTATGAACAGCACTTTACGCGATACCGCGAGATCGAAAAGGAAACGGCTGAAATGTATCCGGATGACGCGAAGGCTATTTCGGAGGCGCTCGGAAAAAACGCCGAGTACCGGGACGAACACTTCGCGGCGAACCTGCACAGCTATCTCGTGAAGGCGCTCGCCTGCCTCATCGCGGAAGTCCTGCTGTTCCTGCTGGTACCGCTGGTATCGCGGGACCGCGCGACGGCCGGAAAGCTCCTGACCGGGCTGCTCGTTTTCAATGAGACCCGCCAGACGCGCGCGCGCTGGTACCAGGCCGTGTACCGCTTCGTGTTCGTGCTGCTGATCGACAGCCTTGGGCTCTACCTGTTTACCGGGATCCTGACCTTCCTTCTTGTGCCGGTGCTCCGCCTCGTGGAGCTCCTGCTGAACAGGAAGAATAAAACTTTGTGTGACCTGATCACAGGCACGATGATCATAGAAAAACTGTCCTATGACGGACTGAATTAGTTTCAGGGAGGAAATCAAAAATGAAGAAGATCATGAGTATCCTGCTGGCCATCCTGACCGCGGCAGCATTGCTTTCCGGCTGCGGAGGCGGCGGAAACCCCGCGAACAAAGGCGGAAAAGACGACGGCGTCATCCGTGTCTGGGTCGGCGAGGAGTCTGCGGAATTCTACCAGAAGACCTGCGATGAATACCTTGCGGCACATCCGGACTTCAAATATAAGATCGAGGTCAAGGGCATGGACACCGGTTCGATCGCGGGCACGATCACCAATGACCCGACGGCTGCGGCCGATATCTACACCGTTGCGCACGACAACATCGGGAAGCTTGCGTCAACGCAGTGCGCGAAGCCGGTCACAGACCAGGCACTGGTCGACCAGGTGCTGGCGGACAACCCGGAATCCTACCGCGGCGTCATTTATTCCACACTGAACGACAAGAGCTACCTTTACGGCGTACCGTATATCTCGCAGGCACTGTTCATGTATTACAACAAGGCACTGGTCACCGAAGAGCAGGCCAAGAGCTTTGAGGGCCTGCAGGAAGCGGCCAAGGCTGCCGGGACCAAGGCGATCACCGTGACCGGCGACGACGGCTACAACATGTCCTTCGCGCTGCTCGCCCGCAAGGTCAGCGATAAGAGCACGTCCGTGAAGATCTTTGAAGGCGCGGAAGCGACTGCCGGCGGCGCCAAGGGCACGAGCAACTGCCAGGGCGACGACACCGTCGCGATCTTCCGTTGGCTTCAGGCCTATGCCGCGGATCCGAACGGCTTTAAGTGGGCTTCCCCGGACGGCTGGGATGCGGACCTGGATAAAGACAACAAGGGCGTGCTGGCCGTGATCGGCGGCGCATGGCATTACAATACCGCGATGGCCGCGCTGGGCGAGACCAACCTCGGCATCACGATGATTCCGACCTTCAAGCTTACGAAGGAAGCGACAGAAGGACTTTCGGGCGTTTCCGCCGGCGATGAGTACCGCGGCGGCACCTTTGCAGACTGTAAATGCTTCATGATCAACGCATACTCCGCAGCGGCCAAGTACGCGAAGGAGCAGGAACTGATCAAGTACCTTTCCAGCAAGGAAGTGCAGGATGCTTCGTACCTGGCTTGCATGAACGTACCGGCCTACCTTGGCGCGGACGCCTATATCAAGAAGTGCTTCGAAGAGGGCAAGGTCACCGAGAGCCAGTACAACCTCGCAGCAATGCAGGTCGCCATGGCGGACTGGGGCATCCCGCAGCCGTTCATCACCGGTACCCTGAACACCTATTATTACTCGAAGAACGCCCCGTCCGTCTTCCGTGCGTTGATCGACAGGAGCGCTTATCCGACGACCGGCGACCAGATCCTTTCCGAGACAGAATCGCTGGAAGGCGTCCGGAAGGCCCTGTACCTGATCGAGTATCTGTGGATGCACGGGACCGTACCGAAGGAATTCCCTGCGGCGCTGCCGGAGCAGGCATAAGACGAAGGGAAGCCTTACGGATTTCCGAACACTTCAAGTCGGAGGAATAATATGAGTGCTGTAAATAAAAAACGGCAGGGGAGAGGAGCGAACAAGACGACGTTCTTTGACCGCGTCGGGAAAGCGTTCTCCGAATTCGGAAAACGCTTCGTCGACGGTTCTATCGGAACGAAGCTTTCCCACTTCATCTTCGGCGCCGGCAATATTTATCACAGGCAATATATCAAGGGGATCCTGTTCTTCCTGATCCAGGCCGCGATCCTTTTCGTCATGATCTTCTGTCCTTCGATCAACGGCACGCCCTATGGTTATAAGGCGCTCCTCAATCTGTCGCTGAAGAACGTCTACGAAGGCGGCGAATTCGATCCGGAGACCGGCCATTTCATGACCGGTTCGGACTGTAAGCTGATGATCCTGTTCGGTTTCGTGACGATCGCGCTGATCATCATCTACTTCCTTGTATGGAACATGAATATCGCTTCCTCGTACAAGGCGGACATGGACCGGAAGGTCGGCAAGAAGCCGACGACGTTCAAGGAGGACCTGAAGGAGCTCCTGGACGGCAAGTTCCATGTAACGATGCTGACGCCGACCTGTATCGCGGCGACGGTCTTCACGATCCTGCCGACGATCTTCATGATCGCGCTGGCCTTCACGACCTACAATGACCAGGACATGAACGACCTCGGTACCAACCTGTTCCACTGGAACGGGCTCCAGAACTTCCAGGCGGTCTTTACCGGCGAAGGTTCCCTCGGTATGGAGATCAAGGCAAGGTTCCTGCCGGTCCTCGGCTGGACCTTCATCTGGGCGATCTTCGCGACGCTGACCTGCTATTTCGGCGGCATCATCCTGGCGCTGCTCATCAATAAGCAGGGACTGAAGGGAAAGAAGATCTTCCGGACCGTGTTCATCTTCACGATCGCCGTCCCGCAGTTCATCTCGCTGCTGGCGGTACGTAACCTGCTCGGTGAGTACGGCCCGTTCAATGCGCTGCTGATGAAAGCGGGGATCATCGATGCACCGGTCGGGTTCCTGGGCCTTAAGGCGTCGGACAGCGAGCTGCTCGCCAAGATCATGGTCATCCTGGTGAACATGTGGGTCGGCATCCCGTATACGATGCTGATGACCTCCGGTATCCTGATGAATATCCCGACGGACCTCTACGAGGCCGGCCGGGTGGACGGCGCATCGACCGTGAAGATGTTCTTCAAGATCACGCTGCCGTACGTCATATTCATTACGACCCCGTACCTGATCGGGAGCTTTATCGGGAACATCAACTCGTTCAACACGATCTTCCTGCTGACGGGCGGCGGCCCGACCTATACCGGCTACCAGGCCGGCGGTACGGACCTGCTGGTCACCTGGCTCTATAAGGTGACGATCGACCAGGGCTCTTATAACACCGGCGCCGTGATCGGTATCTTTACCTTCCTGATCACTGCGACGATCACGCTCGTGACGTACCGCCGCAGCCGGGCTTACAATGAGGAGGATACTTTCCAATGAGTACGAATCCGAACGTGAAAAAATACAGAAGTCAGTCCAGGACCCGCAGGGTCAGCCTGAGTGTTACCTACACCATCCTGATCGTGCTCGGTGTGATCTGGCTCATCCCCCTGGTCTGGATCGTGCTTTCGGCCTTCCGCTGCGAATACCAGGACGACGGCACCTTCATCGGAAGAGTCACGAGCAACTTCTTCCCGAAGGCATTCGGACTGAAAAACTTCACCGACCTGTTTACGGCGACCTATTACGGCATTCCAGGCGCGTTCCCGCGCTGGATGCTGAACACGCTGATCATTGCCGTGATCGACTGTATCATTTCCACCTTCCTGGTGCTCTCGGTCGCCTACTGTATGTCGAAGCTGCGGTTCAAACTCAGGAAGACCTTCATGAACATCTCGATGATCATCGGGCTGTTCCCGGGCTTCATGAGCATGATCGCGATCTACTTCCTGTTAAAGTCGGTCGGCCTGACCGGCAACCCGAGCCATCCGGAATATTCCGTGATCGGCCTGATCCTGGCCTACAGCGCCGGTGCCGGCCTGGGCTTCCAGGTCGCGAAGGGCTTCTTCGACGTCATTCCGAACGCCCTCGTAGAATCCGCGAAGCTGGACGGCTGCACAAGCTTCAAGATCTTCCGGCAGATCATCCTGCCGCTCGCGAAGCCGATCATCATCTACCAGGCCCTGATGAGCTTTACGGGCCCCTGGATGGATTTCATCTTCGCCAAGGTCATCATCGGCGCGGACAACGCGAAGTACTGGACGGTCTCGGTCGGTCTTTACTCGATGCTTTTCGGTACCCACCCCGACACGAACCTGTTTACCCAGTTCGCGGCCGGCTGCGTGATCGTCGCGATCCCGATCGTGACGCTCTTCATGTTCCTGCAGCGCTATTATGTGGAAGGCGTGACGGCAGGCGCAGTCAAGGGATGACAAGATCCCGGCACCGTCCGGAAAGCAAAAAAGCAGGCCCCTTACGGGGCCTGCTTTTTTGCGCGGAAAACGTGTTTTTTACAGGGCGCAGAATTCGTCGATCTCTTTTTCGATCAGGGCGAGCGAAGCGGCCCAGAAGTCCTTTTTCGTGAGATCGATGCCCATCATCTCACCGCATTCCTCGACGGAGTGGATGCCGGTCAGCCGGAGCATGTCACAGTACTTCGGGATGAAGCCGTCGGGATCTTTCAGGTAGAGGGCGTAGAGGCCCTGGGCGAAAAGATTGCCGAAGGCGTAGGGGAAGTTGTAGAAGCTGACGCCGGTGGAGTAGTAGTGGCTCTTGCAGCACCACATGTACGGATGGCGGAAGTCTGGATCCAGGCCGTCACCGTAGGACTTGTCCTGCGCTTCCAGCATGAGGGCTTTCAGGTCTTCCGGCATCAGGAACTTTGTCTGTGCCTGTTCGAATACGGCCGTTTCAAAAAGATAACGAGAATAGATATCCACGACGCACTGGACTTTTTCGCGCAGGTCGTTCTCGAGGAGCGAGAGCCGCTCTTCCCGGGTAGAAGCGTTCTTCAGCGCCCAGGCGCCGAGATAGGTCTCGTTGAAGGTGGAGGCGGTCTCCGCGACCTGCATGGCGGCGTCCTGGTTCATCAGGCGCTCGTTTTCCTGCATCCGGTTGTGGAAAGCATGGCCCAGCTCGTGCGCCAGCGTGTCGACCGCACCGAAGGTCCCGTCGTAGTTCGTTAAGATGCGGCTCTGCTTCAGCGAGGGAACACTGCCGCAGAACGCGCCGCCTTCCTTGCCGTCCGCCGGGAAGAAGTCGATCCATTCGTTGTCGAAGGCTTCCGCCATCATGTCGGACATGACGGGCGTAAAGTCTTTAAATACGGAAGTCAAAAGCGCCCGCGCTTCTTCGACGCTGTAATGCTTTTCGGAAGAAGCGAGCGGTGCAAAGAGATTATAGAAGCGGAGCCCGTTCGGATCGCCCAGGATCTCGCCCTTTTTCCGGAGATA
>CADBQM010000099.1 GCA_902796795.1 uncultured Eubacteriales bacterium | reverse complement strand
GTCCAGCATGCTCACAAAATTGGAGATGCCGTTCTGGATCATGATGGGCACCGTCACGCCCAGGATCAGTTTATAAAAAGCCTTATCACCGATAAAGCGGCTGAAAAAGCCGGTTTTTGCTTTCGTCTGCAAACTGAAGACCTCCGAAACGCATGTAAATACAATACACGGGATCGGATTAATTGTTCCGATCCCGTGTTTAATCTAACATATCCAACCGAACGGCGCAAGCAGTTAGTGAATAAACATTTTATCCCTTCACCGAAACTCAGCCGTGGCATACTGAAGCACTCCGATTTCAAGTACCAGCCGGCAGCGCCCGTCTACTATCTTTTCTGTGTTTTATTCCTTCGGCAGCTTCATCGCCCGCATCGAGTTCAGGATCGCGATGACCGCCACGCCCACGTCCGCGAAGACCGCGAGCCACATGCCGGCAATACCGAGCGCCCCGAGGATCAGGACGATGAGTTTGACGCCCAGGGCAAACCAGATATTCTGCCGGACGATGCGCAGGGTCTTCCGTGCGATCGCGACAGTCCGGGCGATCTTCCTGATGTCGTCGTCCATCAGGACGATATCCGCGGCTTCGATCGCGGCGTCGGAACCCAGCGAGCCCATTGCGATGCCGAGGTCCGCCCGCATGAGTACCGGCGCGTCGTTCAGGCCGTCGCCGGCAAAAGCGATCCGTTCTTTTTCGCTGCTTTTCTGCAGCAGTTCTTCCATGCACTGCACCTTGTCACCCGGCAGCAGGCCGCTGAAGACCTGATCGATACCGAGCGCGGAAGCGATCTCCTGCGCCGCCTCCTTACGGTCACCGGTCAGCATCACCGTGCGCCGGATCCCGCTCTTCTGAAGCGACTTTAAGGCTTCCTGTGTGCCGTCTTTCAGCGCATCCTTGATCAGGACCGCTCCAAGATAAGTACCGCTGCCGCCCGCTTCCTTCCGGCCGACGTAGACCAGCGTACCGGTCTTTGCGAGCGCCGCTGCCGGAATACCTTCCGCATCCATCAGCTTCAGGTTGCCGATCACATGGACTTTTTCTTCATAAACGGCACGGATACCCTGGCCGGCGATCTCCTCCGCCTTCGTGACGGCGCCGGCTTCCGGAGCGTCTTTACAGGCAGCTCTTAAAGCGGCGGCGATCGGATGATTGGAATATGCTTCCAGCTGCGCCGCAGTCCGGAGCAGCGTTTCCCTGCTCACGCCCTCTGCCGGCAGCACTTCCGCCACGCTGAATTCGCCCCGCGTGAGCGTCCCGGTCTTGTCAAAGACCATCGTCCGGACGTTGGAAAGGATCTCCAGATAATTGCTGCCCTTGACCAGCACGCCCAGTTTGGACGCCGCGCCGATGCCGGCAAAGAAGCCGAGCGGCACCGAAATGACCAGCGCGCAGGGGCAGGAAATAACAAGGAACGTGCAGGCGCGCCGGATCCACTCGGCCCAGGCCTGTCCAAAGAGCAGCGGCGGGATGACCGCAAGCAGTACCGCAGCGATCGTCACGACCGGCGTATAAATGCGCGCAAAACGCGTGATGAAATTTTCGACCTTCGCTTTGCGCGAGCTGGCATTCTCCACAAGCTCCAGGATGCGGCTGACCGTCGAATCTACATATTCCTTCGTCACACGCACCTTCAGCACTTCGCTCTGGTTGATGCAGCCGGAAAGGATCTCCTGTCCTTCCGAGATCCGCACCGGCACCGATTCACCGGTCAAGGAACTCTGGTCCAGGAAGGAACTGCCCTCAAGCACGACACCGTCCAGCGGGACCCGCTCGCCGGGTTTGATGAGGATGATATCGTCCACATGGACGTCCTCCGGATCCTCTTCCGTCACTTCACCGTCATGTACGAGGTTGGCATATTCCGGCACGATCTCCATCATTGCAGAGATGGACTTGCGGCTCTTACCCACCGCATACTGCTGGAACCACTCGCCGATCTGGTAGAAGACCATGACCGCGACGCCTTCGGTATATTCGCCGATGCCGAACGCCGCAAAGGTGGCGATCATCATCAGGAAGTTTTCGTCAAAGACCTGGCCGTGGGCGATGTTCTTTGCCGCCTTCAGAAGCACGTCATAGCCGGCGATCAGGTACGGAACGAGCCACGGAACAAAGGCG
>CADBQM010000098.1 GCA_902796795.1 uncultured Eubacteriales bacterium | reverse complement strand
GATGGCCCTCTATGTTTATATCAACGATAAGTTCCAGCAGATCGACGAGATCAACATGCTTTATATCCAGGGCGCCTACGATCAGGCCCGGGAAGACGAGCTGGAGCTGATCACGGTCTTCAACGAGTCCATTGAAAAGCTGTCGAAGGAAGAAACGGCACAGTATTTCCATTCACTGCATGTGGATACCATCATTGTTTTCGGCCTGAATAAGAATGATGAGAAGATCCATTATCTTTCGCAGGAAGGACGCTTCCAGACCGTCGTCGTCGATGCGCTGCTCGAAGGTGAAAATGTTTCGACGGTCATGATCGACCATTTCCAGGGGCAGTATGATACCGCGGAAGCGGTCGTGAAACCCGGGGATAAGGTCCTCTACCTGAAGGGCAGGGACGACGGCTTCGTTACCGATATGCGGCTGGATGGTATGAAAAAGCTTGCCGAGGATAAAAAGCTGAAGCTGACGATCAAAGACGGCGGTTTTTCCGAGGAACGTGCTTATGAGATCGTGAAGGGCCTTACAGAGACCTACGACGCGATCGTCTGCGCGAGCGACCTCATGGCGATCGGCGCGAAGCGGGCACTCCCGGAAGGAAGCACGGTGAAGATCGCCGGCTTTGACGGGATCCGCCTGATGGGCTATGCCGCGGATGACGTGCTGACCTGCCGCCAGGATTTTTACCGGATCGGGGCGGCTGCCGTGAAAGCGGGGGAGAAGCTCAGCCGGGGCGAAAAGGGCGGGCAGGTCATCCTGCCGTATACCGTGACGAAGATCTGCCGGTAAGACTATCCATCGTTTCCTGACAGACGGTCTTCCTGTTCCTAAGGGAGGGAAGACGGCTGTTTAGTCAATACAGGAAAAATAAAAAAAGTTTTCAGAAGGAGAGAAACAATTATGAAGAAATTAGCAGCAGTTTTATTATGCGCACTGATGCTTCTTTCGCTGGCAGGCTGCGGCAAGGCCTTAAAGGATGACACGCATGCTGCCTGGGTAGCACATGGCCAGTACAAACTTGCAGACGGCACGGAGAACAGCTGGAACGGCAAGGACACCGCGCTTTATGAGAAGTCCGCGCTGACCGCGATCAAGCTGGACGACGTCAAGAAGATCGACCAGGGCGTTTACGACGCGCTGAAGAAAAAGGACGTCAAGTACCTGTATACGATCGACCTGATCTTTGGTACCAACGATGCCGGCTGGACCACCGATTTCACCCGCGACGGCAAGCTTTTCCGTGCGAACGGCTCCTATGCGTTCAAGATCGCGCAGTGCACCGTTGACGTAGACGGCGACAACAAGATCTACGCGGAAGATCAGTGGATCCATGACCCGAAGACCGCCTGTGTCGAGGCCCTGACCCCGGATACCCTCTGGGAGCCGGTATGGCAGGAAGAGCCCGACGAGTTCGGTTTCAGCTGGGCGTCGAACCCGGTCGTGACCGGCGGCCCCGGCCTTTATACGCTTGTCATTGCGCAGTATAAGAATGCTTCCACGAAGGAGAACCCCGGCTTCGGTATCGCCCTGATCCTGAAGGAGAAGAAAGACGGCATCGACTACGAAGAAGTCGTTGAATATGTACCTGCGGATCATACCTACGGCATCATCGGCAGCTTCGAGGGCTCCAACTGGGAGAAGGACGTCGAGATGACGGCTGCCGGCGACAACACCTGGACCGGTGAAGTCGAATTAAAGAAGGATGACGAATTCAAAGTCCGTGCGGATGCCGACTGGACCAACAGCTGGGGCAATGGCGCGGATAACCTGAAATGCGAAGCGGACGGCACCTACACCGTGACCATCACCTTCAACGGCGAAGAAGCGACGGTTACTGCTGAAGCAAAATAAACATTTGCTGAAAAACAGAGGGGCTTCCCTGAACAGGAGCTCCTCTGTTTTAGTTCAGAAAAACGACAGGCAAAGAGGTACAGGGATGATGAAGAAGATATTTAGTGTTTTCCTCGCGGCGCTCATGCTTTTCTGCATGACGGCCTGCAGCAGGCTCCCTGCGGTTGAAGATTTTGAAGACCGCTATGTCGATTCGCTGCCGGAAAACGCGGAAGACGGGCTGACCCTGCATGCCTTCAACTGGACCTATCATGAGATCGAGATCAACCTGGAAAATATCTGCAATGCCGGCTTTAAGAACGTGCTGACGATGCCGGTCCAGCAGCCGAAGGGCGGCGGCGCCGCCTGGTGGGCTTTCTACCAGCCGCTGAGCTTCTCCATCGGAGACCGCTCCGCGCTCGGGACGAAGGAGGAGCTGGAGTCGCTGTGCAGTAAGGCCGAGGAATACGGCATCTGCATCCTGGCGGACATTGTGGTCAATCATATGGCGACGACGGACGACGAGGGGAAAGAAGAGGACGGGACGCCGATGGTCTCCCCGCTCGTAAACGACTACGAACCCCGGCTGTACGCGAATCGCAACGAAGATACCGACGGAACGGGACTGACCTTCCATCATAATAAGAACGCCCGCGGTTCGGGCGCGGAGACCCAGTATTATCCCTACGGCAACCTGCCGGACCTGAATACCGCGAACCCCTACGTCCAGGAGCGGGTGCTTTCCCTGCTGGACGAATGCATCGACGCGGGCATTGACGGCTTCCGCTTTGACGCCGCGAAGCACGTCGAAACGGCGGATGATCCGGACGACCCGAGCGATTTCTGGGACAATACGCTGGAAAAGGCCAAGGAATACTACCGGGAGAAGACCGGGAAGGAACTGTATGTCTACGGCGAGATCCTGAACGCCCCGCTGAACCGCAGTATCGAAAACTATACAAAGCATATGCGTGTGACCGACGACGGCTACACCGCGCAGTTTAAAAACGCTTTTGCCTCCAAGGATCCTTCCGGGATCCTGAACGCTTCCCTGAAGACCGGAAAAACGGAGGAACTGATCGCCTGGGTAGAGAGCCACGACGAATATGTGACCTCCAATACGCATTATTCAGATATCCGCGTGGCCAAGTTCTGGTCGGTGATCGCCGCGAAAAAAGGCCTCGGCGGCCTGTATCTTGCACGGCCCACCGAGGAACTGACGGTCGGAGAGATCGGCTCCTATGCCTTTGAGAGTGAATACGTAGCCGTCGGCAACCGTTTCCACAACCGTTTCTATGACGCGGAATCCTACGAATCGGTCAGTGAGGGCTGCTATATCAACGAAAAGGTCAAGGACGGCGACCAGGGCGCGCTGATCTTAAGCGTCAAAGACGCAGATCCCAAAAAGACCGTGAAGATCGCGGTCCCGCATCTGGATGACGGCAACTACTACGACGCGCTGACCGGGGAAAAGGTCCCGGTCAAAAAGCACGTTGCCTATGCGCGTTTCGACGCGAACGGCCTCATGATCCTCACGCGGACGAAGGACGTCCACCCCGGGCTCGAGATCTCCGAACGGGACTGTATGTTTGCCGGCAGCAAAGAAATCACGCTGAAGACGAAAAACTGCGACGAAGCGTACTACTGGTTCAACCAGGGGGAGGACAAAAAGCAGGAGATCAAAGAAAGCGCCTCCGTCGAACTTTCGGACTACGTCGAGGACGGTATCGCCGAACTGCATGTCTCCCTGAAAAAGGGCCGCAACGTCTTTGAACAGACTTTCACCTACCGCGCGGTCGAACTGATCCCGGGGAAATTCAACGTGCTGAACCTGCCGGAAGCTTACCTGAACGGGGAATACGAACTGTATCTCTGGAGCTGGGATCCCGGCAGATGGAGCAAGGATTATGAGATCCGGGACGGCGTCCTGCTCGTGGATACGGCAGGCATGACCGGCTTCCTCGTCGCCGCTTTTGAAAAAGGCTATGAGGTG
>CADBQM010000097.1 GCA_902796795.1 uncultured Eubacteriales bacterium | reverse complement strand
GCTTATTTTATCATAATCAAAGCATTTCGTATACTCTTTTTCGGGAAAAGAAAGGCCTGTTTTATTAGGAAATATGCGGAATGTGACTTTCGGAAGGACGGCGGGTGCATCTTCCGGCGCCTCCGGTCCCGTGAGCACGATCCCGTCGTAGCTCCGTTCGGCCGCGGCACCGCCGGGCAGGCCGATCCTTTTCCCAACCTGTTTATCCAGAAGCGAAAGGACGTCCGCCACGTGCTGACGGGTCACGTCCTTCAGCCCCGCGCCGCACTTTTCAATTCCCAGGCGGACGACGTATTCCTGAAGCGATACCGCGTCGGGAAGCTCCTTCGCGGGAAGCGTGACGGTATGCTCCGTACATGCCGCATGGGCAAGGAGCCAGCGCTCTGCTTCTTCCCGGAGCCAGCGGTCCAGGCTGCCGAGGTACTCCGCTGTCCGGGTGAGGTTCGCGACCGCGTCCTCCCGCACGGAAAGGAGCGCCGGCACCACATGGTGACGGATCTTCGCACGGCTGCCGGTATCGAGGGCGTTCGTCTCGTCCTCGCACCAGGAAAGGCCGCGTTCCCGAAGGAAAGCGATCAGCTCGCTCCGCGGCTCCTGAAGCAGCGGCCGGATGATCCTGCCGTTCACCGGCTGCATCGCGGAAAGGCCTTTCAGGCCGCTGCCGCGGATCAGCTGGAAGAGAAAAGTCTCCGCCTGGTCCTCCCGGTGATGGGCGACGGCGATCCGGTCCGCGTTCGCTTCCGCGCACATTTCCTCCAGCGCCCGGTAGCGCAGGATCCGCGCGGCTTCCTCTTCCGTAAGGCCCTCCGCCGCCCGGTACGCGGGCACGTCGACCTTCCGGAAGTAAAAGGGGATCCCGTGTTCTTCAGAAAAACGCCTGCAGAATTCCGCGTCGCGGTCCGCGCTTTCCCCGCGGATCATGTGGTGGACGTGGCCTGCCGCAACGCGGATCCCGAGTTTTCCGGAAAGCTCCCGAAGCAAAACGAGCAGGGCGAGCGAATCCGCGCCGCCCGAAAAAGCGGCGAGCACCGTCTCCCCGCCGCGGATCTCCGCGGTCTTCCGCAAAAAGTTTTCTGTCCGGATCAGCAGTGTGTCCATTTCCCCCGAAAATCAAGCAGCCGGCTTTTGCACAGGGAAGCAAAAGCCGGCTGAAATCTGTTTTCTTTCAATGCTTTTAACTTACTCCTCCGGTACAAGGATGATCTCGTCCGGATAAGCGAGACCGAAGCGGTCGCGGGCGATGTCCTCGATCTCTTCATCAGACAACGGCGCGTCCTTGTTTTCCTTCAGTTCCTCGTTCTTTTCAAGTTCTGCTTCTACATTTTCCTTAAGTGCGTCCCTGCTTTCCGCAAGGCGGGCATTTTCGCGCTGCAGCGATATGATGCCCACTGAAAGGAAGACGACAAGGACGACCGCAACAAGCGCCACCAGAATGAGGCTGCGCCGGTTTGCTTTTTTTCTTCTGACAGAATGTCCTAAAGCCGCCAAAACTGCTCCTTTCCCGGAAGGCCTGCTCCGCCTTCTCTTCTTATAGTACGCTGAACAGTATGATTTTTCAAGCTTTTTTACGAAAAAACCGGGAGGCACTTAAGTCCTCCCGGATCTTTTCTTAATCCAAAAAGCGGATGAGTTCTTTCGCATCCTCTTTTTTGGTGGTCTCCTGGATATCGAGGACCTCCGCACGCACGGTGCGCTGTCCGAATTCGATCTCGATCACGTCCCCGACGGAAACGTCGTAGGAAGCTTTTGCCGCTTTGCCGTTCACGGTCACGCGGCCTGCATCGCAGGCTTCGTTCGCCACGGTGCGGCGTTTGATCAGACGGGAGACTTTTAAGAATTTATCGAGCCGCATTATTTCTTCTTGTTGACAGCATCCTTTAATGCCTTGCCGGGTTTGAACTTCGGAGCCTTAACAGCAGCGATCTTGATGGTTTCTCCCGTACGGGGATTTCTGCCTTCTCTTGCAGGTCTCTTGCTGACTTCAAAAGTACCGAAGCCGACAAGCTGGATCTTCTCGCCCTTCTTCAGGCCAGCGGTAACAGCGGCTACGAAAGCGTCGATCGCCTTCTCAGCATCCTTCTTGGATAAATCAGCCTTGGTGGCGACAACAGCTACTAATTCCTTTTTGTTCATGGAAAATGTTCCTCCTGATGATAATTCGTTGGATCGATTCAAAATCCTGCTATATATTAGCAAGGAGGCACTTAATTGTCAACTTTTTTCTTGATATTTCGCCATAATTGCGCTTTTTTGCTTGATCAATGAGGAAATACCGCAGCAGACTGGAAGAAAACAAGCCGTTATGCTATTTTTAAGTTCAGAACAGGAGGAAACGGGTCATGACGAAAAATGCAGCACTTCCCTGGTACCGGCGGGTACGCCGTTTCGGCCAGACGAACCTTACCGAGGACGATCCTGCCTGCGATCATCTGGATTTCTGGAAAGAACAGTGGAAACGGACCGGGATCCAGGGCCTGATCATCAACTGCGGCGGCATCGTCGCCTATTATCCGAGCGCCTTTGGCCTGCAGTACCGCGCAGCCGGGCTCGGCGAACAGGATTATTTTAAAAAGTGGTCCGACGCCGCGCGCGAAGCGGGGCTTGCGGTCGTTGCGCGCATGGACATCAACCGGGCGACCGAGGAATTCTACCGGGCGCACCCGGACTGGTTCTCGATCGACCGCGAAGGAAAGCCGTACACCTCGCAGGGCCGGTATTTTTCCTGCGTGAACGGTCCTTACTATAAAGAATATATCCCTGCGGTCCTGACGGAGATCGTCGAGCGTTATCATCCGGACGGTTTTGCCGACAACAGCTGGATGGGGCTCCGCGTGAAGCAGATCTGCTACTGTGAGAACTGCAGGAAGAAATTCCGGGAAGCGTACGGGCTTGAGCTCCCCGAAGCCGTGGATTTTGACGATCCCGTTTTCGTCCGCTGGATGAAGTGGTCGCTTCAGTGCCGCACCGAAAACTGGGACCTTTTTAACGAGACCGTGAAGAAAGCCGGCGGTCCCGACTGCGAATGGTGCGGGATGATCAATGCGGACCCGGCCGGGGAGGACGGCGCTTTCGCGGATAAAAAAGCACTGCTGTCCCGCTCACGGATCGTCTTTACCGACCATCAGAACCGCGACCGCTTAAACGGCGCCGCCCAGAACATGGACAACGGCCTGCTCCTGCACATGGCTTCTTCCGAAGATCTTGTGATCCCCGAAAGCATGGCCAACTACGTGCGCGGGAACCACACCTTCCGCCTGAGCGCGAACCCGGCCGAGGAGACGCATATCTGGATGTATTCCGGCGCGGCGGGCGGTCTTTCGCCCTGGTACCACCATATCGGCGGCGGCTTACGGGACCGGCGGCAGTTCGATACGCCCGTGCCCTTCATGCGCTGGCATGCGGAGAATGAAGCCTATCTTTACGACCGGGAGACCGCGGCGAACGTCGCCGTCGTCTGGTCGCAGGAGAACTCCTTTTTCTACGGAAAAGACAAGGTGCGGGAACGCGTCGCCTTCCCTTACCGCGGCGTGCTTGCCGCCCTGCACGAAGGGCGCATCCCCTTCTTCCCGGTCCATATCGATGACATCGACCGTTACCGGGACCGGATCGACACGCTGATCCTGCCCGACATCGAAGTGATGACGGATGCCCAGGAGGAAAGCATCCTCCGCTGGATCCGGGACGGGAAAGCGCTGATCCTGTCCGGGAAACCGGGCTTCCGGAACGAATACGGCGAAGAAAAGGGCCATTCCCGGATCCTGGAGGCGCTCGGCCTTACGCTCACCGGGGAAAGCGGCGGCGCTCTCGAAACACAGCCCGCCGACTGGGAGCATCCGTACGCGCACAGCTACCTGGAGATCCGGAAAACGGAGAATGCGGAAGGACTGACCGAAAGATACGGCGCGGCGGAAACGGCTGTGTGTGAAAAAGTCGCGCATGAAACGGCTGCAGATGCTCCCGAAAGCATCCTCCTTCGGGGCTTCGAAGATACCGATATCCTGCCCTTCGGCGGCCAGGTGCTCGGCATGAAAAACACGGGACCGCTCGTTTCTTTCGGCAGTTATATCCTGCCCTTCCCGATCTTCCCGCCGGAATTTTCCTGGATCCGTAAGATCAACGAAGGCCTTCCGCCCTTCTTCGCGGGCGTGCTTTCGTCCGGGTCGCGCATCGTTTATCTCGCGGCGGACGTCGACCGTACGGCCGGCCGCGACCGCCTGCCCGACCATCTCCGCCTGCTCTTAAACGCGGTCCTTTATACACTGGACGGGAAGCTGCCGCTCAAGGTCGAAGGGGAAGGTTATATCGACGTTTCCCTGTACCGCCAGGGCGACGCACAGCGCGTCATCCACCTGAACAATCTTTCCGCCGCCGATATGACGACGCTCGTACACCGCCGCGTCCCGGTCCGTGATATCACGCTCCGCCTGCCTGCGGAAGGGCATGAAAAAGCAGCCGTCATGCTGCGGCGCTCCGGCAGAGACTTTACCGTAACGGCAGAAAACGGCTGCTTTGTGATCCCGATCCCTAAGATCGGGGATTTTGAACTTACTGTCGTCCGCTTCGGACCGTGATCGTCGTAACGTCGGAGATCACGTCGCCGTCGATCTGCACGGCGGTCGGCCGGTCAAAGTTGACGGTGATCTCCCGGCCTTTCCGGTATTCAACGATCTCCGGATACTGCTCGCCCTTGCCCTTGGTGATGCTCGGGAAGAGGAACAGCGTGCGTAAACGGCCAACGTCGTGGATCGTCACCGCGGTCAGCAGGCCCTCTTCGTTAAAGCGGGACTGCGTCGGCCCCATCATAACGCCGCCGCCATAAAAACGGCCGAACATCGCCGCGGCGAGCCAGATCTTTTCAAAGCGTTCGGTGACGCCGTCGACCGTCACGCTGCCGCCGCAGGTCCTGTACTTGCCCATCAGGCCTTCAAAGGCGATGAGCTTGTAGGACTTCTTCTTTCCTTTGGACTTCAGGATCTCCTGCATCTCGCAGGTATAGCCGTCCAGCCCGATGCTCACGGCGTTGATAAAACGGTAGCATTTCCCGTTCACTTCCACGGAAGGCAGCTCCTGCATATAGGGGTTGATCGGGAAAGGCGCGCAGTCGTGCGCAAGCTCGAGGTCGTTGATAAAGTCGTTGCCGCTGCCGGCGGGGAAATACAGGATGTCCCGTTCGAGCGGCATGCCGTAGATCGCGTTGATGACGCGGTTCAGCGTCCCGTCGCCGCCGGTAAAGATCAGCGTCGTATCTTCCGGAAGTTCACGGATATACTTCGGCTGGTCGGTGATGCGAATCATGTCCTCATAGGTGATCTCGGCGTCTTTCAGGATCTTTTCGAGCTTTTTCGCGTTTTCCAGGCCGTTTCCTTTTCCGGAATACGGATTGTAAAGCACCACGTATTTCTTCATGCTGTCCTCCGGGCATAAGCCTGATAAAAAAGAAAAGAAGAAGGGGCGGTCAGAACCGCCCCTTTTAGTACATCGTTCGACTGAACGAACCGTTGGTTTTATGCTTCGGTGATTGCCGATACCGGGCAATTCTCAGCGCAGTTGCCGCAGGAAATGCAGACATCCCCATCGATCACATACTGGTTTTCGCCTTCGGTGATCGCCGATACAGGACAATTCGCCGCACATGCACCACACATGATGCACTCCTCAGAGATTTTAAATGCCATAGCAAAACCCTCCTTTCGTAAAAGAGTACACCAAATGCTAACACTTTTTCAAAGGATATGCAAGGCTTTTGAAGGTTAGCGGCTGCTAATCTTTTTTCTCCGACGGTGCATCGGGGCTTATTCGGTTTTATTCCAGGCACTCACCAGCGCGGCAAGTGTTTCCTTTTCATTCTTTTCCGGCGCTTTCAGCACTTCTTCGAGCAGCTTTTTCAGGGTCTCGCCGACGGCTTTGCCCGGCGCCGTGCCGAGCGAAAGCAGCTCCGTCCCGTTGATCTTCAGTTGGGATACAGAGATACACTCCCCGCGCTGAATGATCGCTTCGCCTTCCCTGAGCATTTCGTCAAAGACCGGGTTCTCTTTTTTTGAGACTGCCTGAAGAAGCTGAACGAGCAGCGGAAACAGTGCCTCTCCCGCGCGGCTTAAGATGCAGCGGACCGCATATGGTTCCGCGGAAGGGGCCGTATCCGAGAGTGCGAGCAGCTTCACGACGCGGTTTTTCGTCGCGTTATCGAAGCGCAGTTCCGTGATCACCTGTTCGGCGAGCGCGGCGCGCTCCTCCTGGCGGTCAGCCCCGTAGTAAAAGAGCGCAGCGTAACGGAGCACCGGGTCCGGCGGAAGGGCGTTCAGCGCTGCAAGGAGCGGGCCGTCTTCTTCCGGATAGGCCGGATAGATATCGTTTATAGCGCCGATCCTGTAAAGATCGCGGATCCGGTCCGGATGCGGTGAAACGAGCAGTTTTGTCAGTTCCTCCCGGACGCGTTCCCGGGAGATGAAGCGCAGGTTGCCGGCCAGTTTCCCGGCCGCTGCCAGGGTCTTTTCCTCGATGGTAAAACCGAGCTCCGCGCTGAAACGGAACGCCCGGAGGATCCGGAGCGCGTCTTCGGTAAAGCGCTCCTCCGCGACGCCGACGGCGCGGATCACACCATCCTGAAGGTCCTTGCGGCCGCCGAAAAGATCGACCACCCTGCCTTCCCCATCGTACGCCATCGCGTTGATCGTAAAATCGCGGCGCTTCAGGTCTTCCTCGAGCGCCGTCGTAAAATGTACGTCTTCCGGATGGCGGAAATCGCTGTAAACGCCGTCGATCCGGTAGGTCGTGACTTCGTAGCCTTCCCCGCCCATGAGCACCGTGACCGTACCGTGTTTGATCCCGGTATCCACGGTCCTGTGGAAGATCCCTTTGACCGCCTCCGGCGGTGCGGAAGTCGTCACGTCCCAGTCTTTCGGCGCGCGATGAAGAAAGAGGTCCCGGACACAGCCGCCTACGGCGTAGGCCTCATATCCGTTCCTCTCAAGGAGATGAATGATCGTCTGTACTGCCTTCGGTAGCTCCATCTGCTCCTTCTGTCTCTTCTTCCGCCGT
>CADBQM010000096.1 GCA_902796795.1 uncultured Eubacteriales bacterium | reverse complement strand
GTACGGGTACGGATCCTGGCCGGCGGCGGGGACAGCCTCGTCCGCGCGATGTGCGGCCTGATTACGGACGAAGACCTCGATCCGGAGCACGGCGCCTATGAACTTAAAAATGATACGGGGGTAGAATAAATGAAAGCGGTAGCTGCGATCGTCGGCCGCCCGAACGTCGGAAAATCCACATTATTCAATGCGATCGCGGGGGAGAACATCGCGATCGTCAAGGATACGCCCGGCGTGACCCGGGACCGGATCTACGCGGACGCGGAATGGCTCGACCGCCGTTTTACACTGATCGACACCGGCGGTATCGAGCCGGACTCCAAGGACCTGATCTTAAGCCAGATGCGTTATCAGGCGGAGATCGCGATCGATACGGCGGACGTGATCATTTTCCTGGTGGACGTCAAACAGGGCCTGCAGGACGCGGATACCAAAGTCGCGGACATGCTGCGCCGGTCCGGCAAGCCGGTCGTCCTCTGCGTAAATAAGGTCGACAATTTCAAGAATATGGCCGCGGAGGTCTATGAATTTTATAATCTCGGCATCGGGGACCCGATCCCTGTTTCCGCGATCTCCAAGACCGGGCTCGGGGATCTCCTGGACGCGGTCGCCGCGTACTTCCCGAAGGAAAGAGAAGAAGAGGAAGAAGAGAGCCGTCCGCGGATCGCCGTCATCGGAAAACCGAACGTTGGAAAATCTTCGCTCGTCAACCGGCTGGCAAAGGAAGAGCGCGTGATCGTCTCCGATATCGCCGGAACGACGCGGGACGCGATCGACACCCTGATCCGTCACGAAGACCGGGAATACATCCTGGTGGATACGGCCGGTCTCCGGCGGAAGTCAAAGATCTCGGAAGAACTGGAGCGCTACAGCATCATCCGCGCTGTCGCAGCCGTGGAGAAATCCGATGTCGTGATCATGATGATCGACGCTTCGGAAGGCGTGACCGAGCAGGACGCGAAGATCGCCGGTATCGCGCATGAGCGCGGCAAGGGCGTGATCATCGCGGTCAATAAATGGGACAGTATCGAAAAGGACGATAAAACGATCTATCGTTTCCGGGAAGAGATCGAAAAGAAGCTGTCCTTCATGCCGTACGCGGAACTTGTTTTTCTTTCCGCGAAGACCGGGCAGCGCGTAGACAAGATCTTTGAAAAAGTCGACACGGTGATCGCGAACCAGAACCTGAGGATCCGCACCGGCGTCCTGAACGAGATCGTTTCAGACGCGGTGGTCATGCAGCAGCCGCCTTCGGACAAGGGCCGGCGGCTCAAGATCTATTACGCGACCCAGGTCAGCGTCAAACCGCCGACCTTCGTGATCTTCGTCAACGACAAGGAACTGATGCATTTTTCATACACACGTTATCTGGAGAACAGGATCCGGGACGCGTTCGGCTTCCACGGGACGCCGCTGCGTTTCCTCATCCGGGAAAGAAAGGAAAAAGAATCCTGATGATGCGGCTCTTGTTTATTGTCATCGGTTACATCTTCGGGCTGTTTCAGACCGGCTATTTCTACGGAAAGCTCACCCATGTGGACCTGACAAAAGAAGGCTCCGGCAATACCGGGGCCACGAACGCGCTGCGTGTGATGGGGCTGAAACATGCCCTCGTGATCTTCTTCTTTGACGCGCTGAAAGCGTTTCTGCCGGTGTTCGCTGCCAGGATGCTGTTCCGCGGACAGCCGACGGAATACGTGATGGCAGCCTATGCGGCGGTCGGGGTGATCCTCGGCAATGATTTCCCCTTCTTCCTGAAATTCAAGGGCGGGAAGGGCGTCGCTGCGACGGCCGGCTGGGTGCTCGCGATGGACTGGAGGATCTTCCTGATCGGGATCACGATCTTCTTCGCCATCGCTTTTGCCACACGCTATGTTTCGGTCGCTTCGATCACGATCGCTTTCGTGACGGTCGGTCTGCACGCCCTTTTCGCGCTGACCGGTCTCATCACGATCCCTTCGCCGGAGATCATCGAATTCTTTATCGTGATCCCGCTGATCTCGCTGCTCCTGATCGTCCGCCACGGCGGAAACATCAAACGCCTGCTGAACGGCACCGAGAACCGCTTCGGAAAGAAGAAAGAAGAGAAAGCCGAAGATCAGAAGCCGTAAGCCAGGCTGACGTTCTGGTAGCGGGGATCGTAAGTGACTTCCTCGCCGAACCATTCCGGCGGAAGAAAAGCTTCCGCTTCTTCGAGCGTCGGAAATTCCACCTCGGCCAGGAGCAGGCCTTCCTGCTTCCCGTGAAAAACGTCCAGCTCGATCATATATTCCCCGCAGGGGATACGATAACGGCGCTTCCGTATGGGGGCGCCTTCTTTTTTTGTACAAAGATGTTCGTACTGTTCCTCCGTCAGCGGAAGATTCAGTTCCTCCCTTGCGAGCAGGCCGGCGCCTTTGACCGTCAGCTCATATCTGTCTTCGCTGCGGCGGAGCCGGATCACAGGCTCTTTTGAAAGATAGACCTGCTCCAGGTCAGAAAAGGGAAAGTCCCGGATATCCTCCGGAAGTGCGGCAACAAGGTATTTCCTTTCGATCTCCATGGCGGTCCTCCCTGAACAGCATGCACATCGCTTGCGGCGGCAGGCGATCTATAGTATGATGCAGCTATGATCCTATTATAGTATCCTGGCTGTTTCCTATCAAGCAGGAACAGGCAGTATCGTTCCGGTAAAAGAAAGGAGAACGGACATGAAGCTCGAAGACATGAAATGGTTCCGGAAATATGTGATCTCAACTGCGGCATTTCCCTATATGATGACGCTTTCGATGCCGGTCGTGATGGAATGTTCGGAAAAAAACGCGGACCGGGGCGAACCGTATCCGGTGATCGAGAGATCCGGAGAAATGACCGAGAGCGATGAGAACGGCTATCGGATCACGAGCACGGATGCGGCGATGATCACGCGGCACGTCGGCGGCCTGACGCCTTTTACCATGTTCCATATGACCGATATGTCCGCCTGCGGGGAGAGCGGTATTTCTGTTTATCATTTCTCCGGAGAAAAGATCATAAGACGCATCGACGTCTTTGCAGAAACAGGGCTCATGGAGGAACAGCGTTTCGGCCTTCGTGTTACGGAGAATGGAAGCGAAGTCCGGAACGATTATATGAACGTTGTTACAGAAGAAGGAGAGGGCGGCGTACTCCGCCAATATGAACTCGGCTTCCGGATCGGTGCAGGTATGGGCGAAACGGAAGACGCCTTTTTTGACCTGATCGCCGGCTATGGGACGAGGCGGCGCGTGATCGGGTCCTTCCGGGTACCGGAACTGAAGGAGAATGCCTGTTTCGCCAAACGGCATACGTTTCAGACGGCGCTTTACCTGAAAACACTTCCTGAGAAACGGGCGGCATATCTTGATCGTTTTCCGGAGATCACGGCACTGCCGGATGCGCATGCAGAAGGCCGGATCAGCCAGATCTCCACTTACCGTCCGCTCGGCTTTGCGGATCCGCGGACCGTGCGTTACACAGACGGAAGCCCGGTCATCATGAACGGAAGGATCTATTTCAGCGTTTCTGCCCGTATGGCAGCGGGTGCTTATGAGATGATCGTATCCTGGCTCCCTGGGACGGGAGAGCTTACGCAGGAAGGCGCGGTCTTCTTTGAATACGGGGACGGGCGCATCTCTGCGGACGTTGCATCCAGTATTCTTTATGATCCGGAAAAGAAACGTTTCCTGATCTTTAATTGTTCCTTCAGTCACGGCCACGTACTTGCGCACGGTGAAAGCACGGCGGACCTGATGCACGGCATTCATATCGTCCGCATGGAACGGATGAAAGAGAACGCATCCGCAGGTGATACGGATTTTTATGCGAAAGCGGGTGATGAAGATCCGGATCTCTATTTCGACGAAGAAAGAAAATGCTGGATCCTGACGATCTGCCGGCTCTCTCAGGAAGACGGAAAGTATCATTTTTACCGTTTCCGTTCGGACGATCCCTTTACCGGCTACGTCTTTGAAGAAAGGACGTACGGCGATCATGAGACCGGCGGCAGCTTCGTAAAGACAGCTGAAGGACGGTACTTCGTCTGCGGCGCGGACGGCGGCAGGCGCTCTGTTTATTATATCTACGATGCGGAAAACTTTACAAAATGCAGTGAGGCGGTGTTTGACCGGCCGGACGGCGGCTTCCGGGGCTGGGGAACGGTAGTCCCCGTGCCCTGCGGAAGTTTCACGCGCTATTACTGGCTCACTTTTGACCGCATCCCGGGAAGCAGCTATAACTGGAGTTACGGGAATCTGTATATCTTTGAAGGCGGGACGGAAGAAGGCGGAATGGCCTTTGACTGAGTCTGTACGGGAAACTTGAAATCGTGCGGCTTTCGTGCTACTATGGACGCGAATTTATGCGGAGGAAGCCATGACAGACCCGGAAACACTCTATAAGCTGATGATCCTTTATATGATGAAAAAGGTCAATTTTCCGCTGTCCAACGC
>CADBQM010000095.1 GCA_902796795.1 uncultured Eubacteriales bacterium | reverse complement strand
CTTCTACATGTACATCTCCAAGTTCTTCAACCCGATCCAGAACCTGGCGGAGCAGTTCAACTGGCTCCAGTCGGCCATGGCTTCGGCGGAGAAGGTCTTCACGGTCATGGATATGGTGCCGGAGGTGCAGGACGCCGAGGACGCGATCGAGCTCGACAACATCCGCGGCGAGATCGAATTCGATCACGTCTGGTTCGCTTACGAGGGTGAGGAGTGGATCCTGAAGGACATCTCGTTCAAGGTGGAACCCGGTGAGACCGTGGCCTTCGTTGGCGCGACCGGCGCGGGCAAAACGACGATCCTTTCGCTCGTCTGCCGCAACTATGATATCCAGAAGGGCCGGATCCTCGTGGACGGCATCGACGTCCGCAAGATCAGGCTGAGCTCGCTCCGCAGTCATTTCGGCCAGATGCTGCAGGACGTCTTCCTCTTCGCGGGAACGATCCGAAGCAATATCGTGCTCCGGAACGACGAGCTGACGGACGACGAGATCAACGCCGCCTGCCGTTACGTGAACGCCGACCATTTCATCGACCGGCTCCCGAACGGCCTGGACGAGGAAGTCCGCGAACGCGGCAACAACTTCTCCGCGGGGCAGCGGCAGCTGCTTTCGTTCGCCCGGACCATCATCCACAAGCCGGACGTCATGATCCTGGACGAAGCGACCGCGAACATCGATACCGAGACCGAGCAGCTGATCCAGGATTCGCTGGAGAAGATGATGAACATCGGCACGATGCTGATCGTGGCACACCGCCTTTCGACGATCCAGCACGCGGACAAGATCATCGTGATCAACCACGGCGAGATCGTGGAGTCCGGGAACCACTTCGAACTCTTAAAGAAGCGCGGCGCGTACTACGAACTGTACCGCCTGCAGTACGAAGAATAAAAAAGACGGCCGCGGCTTCAGCAGCCGATTGGAGTGAAAATGCGTACGGAAGAATTTACCATGGAGCGCGACGTTCTGAATGTCGGCGATATCGTCCAGATCACGGAAGGCAAGCTTCCGCGGGCCTACTACTATACCGCGGAGCCCGCTGCGGCGATGTCCGGAAATTTCGACGCCCAGCACCGGATCACCTCCCAGAAGGGCAAGGTCGTCTCGAAGCGCCGCGAAGGGAGCAGCTTCATCGTCGCGATCGAATTCGAGGAATAACAGCCTCTAAGAAGCTGCAATAAGAAGACAAGAACAACGAAACAGCACAGGCACCGGCCTGTGCTGTTTCTATATGAAGCCCGTTTTCCGCTTATTGAAAACGCAGATAAGGATTTGATCAGGGCTTTTTCTTGCCAGAGTACCCGATATCCGGACAGAAGCATGTGAAAGAAGCGCTTTTTTCATACACATGCCTGTTTATCCGATTTTGAACATGCAGGAGAAGCGTTTTCTCGTTTCACATGCCTGTTTATCCGGTTTCGAACATGCAGGAGAAGTATTCTCCTGTTTCACATGCTTTTAATCCTCCGAAAAGGCATGTGAGGAGAGAGAAATGGGGTGCCCACATGCTTTTTGCAAGCAGAAGAGGCATGCGAGGAGAGAAAAATGCGGTGCTCACATGCTTTTTGCATGCCGGAGAGGCATGCGGGAGAGAGAAATGGGGTGCTTACATGCTTTCATCCCTGCAGGGGGCGCATTTCATTTCCGGAGAGACATGCAGAGCCGGCAAAACCATGTGCCGCATGCCGTGCTGCGTGAAAAAACCTGGGCAAAAGGAAGTTCCGGGGCAATAGAGGGCTCCGGGGCAATAGAGGGCTCCGGCATAAGAGGCCCCCGGGCATGGAAGACCCCGGGGCATAGAAGACCCCAGGGCATAAGAGATGTCCTGAAACACTTATCTCAGAATGAACGACCAGATCATGATCGCAGGGATCGATAAGAGTGTGGAGAAGACCACCAGCTTCGTCGCGAATTCCGGGTCCCTGTCGTATTTCAGGGCGAGCATGGTCGTGGTCGCGCCGGCCGGCATGGCGGCAAGGAGCACGCTTACACCGCGGACCGTCGGACTCACGGGAAGCAGCAGGGTGACGCCGTAGACCAGGAGCGGGATGATCACGAGCCGGTTCACGGTGAACCAGATGACGGTCTTGTCGAGCATCGTCCTGAAATCGATCTCCGCGAGGATCATGCCGATCACGAACATCGAGAGCGCCGTGTTGCAGCGGCCGATCGTTTTCAGCGGGGTCAGCACTGCTTCCGGCAGTGTGATGCCGGTCAGCATGAGGATGATCCCGATCACACAGGCGATGACACAGGGGTGTGTCACGACCCGGACCAGCGTGCGTTTCCGGTCTTTTTCACCGGAGTAGATCGCGAGGCCTTCCGACCACATCATGATCCGCTGCGGGATCAGGTAGACGCTGGCATACATGAGTCCCGTCGCGCCGTACACGCCCTCCGCGATCGGATTCCCTAAAAAGCCCGCGTTCGAGCAGATAATGCCGTAGGTCAGACTCTTTCTTTTATCCTCCGGCTGCTTACGGAACAGGAGTTTCCCGTAAATGACGCCGAAGACCTGGATCCCGATCGAGATCAGCAGGATCGCGAGGCAGTCCGTCAGGGTGTCCTTCGTCATGCCGTTTAAAAAGCTGGTCACGATGTTGCAGGGCAGCACGACGTAGATCACGAGGTCCGTGATGTTTTTCTGTCCTTCCGCACCGACGATGCGGATCTTTTTGACCAGGAAGCCGACCGCGAGCAGGATAAAAATGGTCAGCTCCAGCAGAAGGAGCTCAGTCATGATTATTTACTCCGCAGTCTCCGGGGCGCCGAGCTGCTTAAGCTTCGGACGGGTCCGGAGGTAATAGTAGGCAAGCAGCAGAAGATCCGCGGCGATCCAGGAGGCCGGCCAGCCGACGTAGATGCCGGCAATGCCGAAACGCGCAGACAGCAGGAAGGCGGCGCCGATCTTCAGCGCGAGTTCGATGATCGAGACGGCCGTCGGGACCGCGACATCCCCGACGCCGCGCTGGAGGTTTGAGATCACATACTCCGCTCCGCAGAAAAGATAGAAAGAGCAGATGATCCGGAGATAGGAAACGCCGGCGGAAAGCGCCGTTGTCTCTTCCGGCTTCAGGAAAAGCATCAGCAGGAAGCGGCCTGCGATCAGGAGCACGGCACTCAGGAAGACCGCCATGAAGCTGCTCATGAGAAGGCCGGAACGAAGGCCGGCGAAGATGCGTTCTTTCTTCTTTGCGCCGAAATTCTGGCCGGCGTAGGTCGAGACCGCGCTTCCGGTCGAATTCAGGAACTGCAGCGCGATCTGGTCCACCCGGTTCGCCGCGGTGTAGCCGGCGACGTAGTCGGTGCCGAAACCGTTGATCATGGACTGGATGACCATCATGCCGAGCGAAACGATCAGGTTCTGGAGGGACATCGGGATGCCGAAGCGGATGATCCTGCCGGAGACTGCAGCGCTGGGCTTCCACCCGCCCTTTAAGGGGACCGCCTCCGGAAACTTTTTCAGGATGCTCACGAGGCAGAAGACGGCAGAGAGCGCCTGCGCGATCGCGGTCGCGGCCGCAACGCCGGCGACGCCCATATCAAAGAGCAGGACCAGCGCGAGGTCCAGGATGATATTGACCACAGAAGAGATGATCAGCGCGGCGAGCGGCGTCCTGCTGTCCCCGAGCGAACGCATGAACTGGGAATACATGTTGTAGGCGATCGGGGCGATGCAGGTGCTGAAATTGATGCGCAGATAAAGGTCGGCCTGGTCAAGGATGCCCTCCGGCGTATGGAGGAGCTTCAGCGCGGGCCTGAGAAACAGGTTGCCGAGGAGGCAGAGCAGGGCAGATTCCGCAAGGATGAGAAAAGCCGCGGTCGCGAAGATCGTACGGATCTCTTCCGTATTTTTCGCACCGGCGGCCTGTGCCGTGACGATGCTGGTGCCGACGGTAAAGCCGATGATGACCGAGATCATCAGGAACATGATGGAACCCGTCGCGCCGACCGCCGCCAGCGCTTCCTTGCTGACAAAACGGCCGACCACGACCGTATCCACCATGCTGTAGACCTGCTGGAAGATATTGCCGAAGATCATCGGCAGTGTAAAAGCGATCAGGAGCCGCAGCGGGCTCCCGGTCGTCATGTCGATCGCTTTTCGATTCATTTGGAAGAGCGTTTCCCTTTCAGATCAAAAACAGGACAGGATCAATAATAGTGCTCCGGCTCGTAGTGCTCGAAGATCATGCCGTCGTTGTCCTTTTCACCTTCCCGGTCCCGTGCGGTCCAGCCGAAGAGCAGCGCGCCGCAGGCGGCGGCAAGGCGTACGGTCAGCGGCCGCCTGCCGATCTCGTAGGCGATAAAATGCGGACGGGTAAGGAAATTGAACAGGCAGTGCGAGAGGATAAAGGAGAGGATCGGGGGCTTCCCGCTCTTGATATAGCCGTCGGCGGGCGCCGCAAGCTGGCCGCGCATGACCTCCGGCGCATTCTTCCGGTACCATTTGACGATCATCGGATCGAAGCTCTCGATGCAGTATTCGCCGTTATAGCGGTCAAGGAGCGCCTGCGTCTTCTCGCAGAGCTCCTTCCGGTTCTTCGTGGTCTTCAGTTCGACCAGGAGCGGGACGCGTCCGCCGACGGTCTCGAGCACTTCGAAAAAGAGCGGGATGTATTCGTCGGTCTCTTCGATGCGGAGCTCCCGGAGATCAAGATAGTTGTAGCTGTCCACCCGGCCGACGCTGCCATGGCAGACCCGGTCGACCGTATCGTCGTGGAAGACGACGACCTGGCCGTCCTTCGTGAGCTGGACGTCCAGTTCGATCGCGTAGCCTTTTTCCGCTGCGCGGCGGAAGGCAGCGAGGGAGTTCTCCGGGATCGATCTGTCCGGCGTATGCAGGCCGCGGTGGGCGATGTTCCTGCGGAAAAACGGCTTTTTCATTGCCGGCGTCGGCTTTTCCGGTGCCGTAAGGAAGAGGGTGGCTGCCGGGATCAGGGCGAGACCGCCGAGGATGCCTGCCGTAATGCGCGCGCTCTTTTTGCTCATGCTGAAAACCTCCGAGAATTCGTTCTTGTTTTACGTCTCTATTATAAGTATAATTGAAACAGCGTCAATTTGTTTTTCTTATTAAAACAGATCATACGGAAAAGAGGGAGTCAAAATGAAACTGAACTATAAGCGGACCTTTATCGTCGGTCTCGCGTTTCTTTCGATCTGCGCCTTCTGGCAGATGTACGACAACATCACGCCGCTCATCCTCACGGAGACTTTCCACTTAAGTGAGACGCTGACCGGCACGATCATGGCGGCGGACAACGTGCTCGCGCTGTTCCTGCTTCCGTTCTTCGGCGGCCTTTCCGACCGTCATGAAACGAAGATCGGCCGGCGCATGCCCTTCATCCTTTTCGGAACGGGCTGCGCGATCATCCTGATGAACATCCTGCCGATCCTGGACAATTCCTACGCGGCGGAAGCTTCTCCCTTCAAACTGATCTCCTTTATCGTCGTGCTGGGCCTGCTGCTCGTTGCGATGGGCACCTACCGCAGCCCGGCGGTCGCCCTGATGCCGGACCTGACCCCGAAGCCGCTGCGTTCGAAAGGCAACGCGGTCATCAACCTGATGGGCTCGGTAGGCGGCATCATCTACCTCGGCATTACGGCACTGCTGTATCCGAAGTCCAAGACCGACGGCCTCCTTCACGTCAACTACCAGCCGCTGTACATCATCGTGGCTTCGATCATGTTCGTTGCGGTCGCGCTCCTCTTCCTGCTGATCCGGGAGAAGAAGCTTTCGGACGAAAACAAGGCGCTGGAAGCGGAACATCCGGAATGGAACCTCGCGGAAAAGGACGAAAGCGGCACGGAAGTCCTGCCGAAGGCCGTCAAGGTCTCCTTACTTTTCCTGCTTGCTTCGATCGCGCTCTGGTTCATCGGCTATAACGCGGTCACGACCTGGTTCACCAAGTATATCAAGAGCGTGATGGGCGAAGGCATCGGCGGCGCGTCCGTCTGCCTGCTCGTCGGCAACGCCGGCGCGATCGTTTCCTTCATCCCGATCGGCATCCTGGCCTCGAAGATCGGCCGTAAGAAGATGATCCTGATCGGCTGCTCGGTCCTGGCATTAAGCTTCTTCCTGGGCTTCATCCTCACGACGACGAGCAATCAGATCACGATCCCGATGTACGTGCTCTTTGCCGTGGTCGGCTTTGCCTGGGCTTCGATCAACGTCAACTCGCTGCCGATGGTCGTCGAGATGTGCAAGGGCTCGGATATCGGCAAATTCACGGGCTATTATTACGCGGCGTCCATGATGGCCCAGGTCATCACGCCGATCTTCGTCGGTTTCCTGATGGAACACATCAATTACTCCGTCCTCTTCCCCTATGCGGCGATCTTCGTCGCCCTGTCCTTCGTGACGATGCTCTTCGTGAAGCACGGCGACCAGAAGGCAGAGCGGAAGAAAGGCCTCGAGGCATTTGAGGATATGGAAGAGTAAAGAGGAGAGAAGGAAAAGGCCGGATGCCGGAGAGCGTCTGGCCTTT
>CADBQM010000094.1 GCA_902796795.1 uncultured Eubacteriales bacterium | reverse complement strand
GTCCCAGTCCCGGTCCGTATACTTTTTCGTGGAAACGTCGTTGATGATGAGGTCGCCGCTGTCGTAGCGGTCGAGCCCGCCGATGATATTGAGCAGCGTCGTTTTCCCGGAGCCGGAAGGTCCCAGAATGGCCACGAATTCATTATCACGGAGATTGAAGCTCACGTGATCCAGGGCTTTCTGCACGAGAGAGCCCGTCTTATACTCTTTACAAACGTCAACGATCTGAAGCATTGATGAACCCCTGTATCGATTCTGTTCGATAATATACCAATAATAAAGCGATTGTATGATAACACAAATTCGCCTGCAGAAAAGCAAGTTCACAGTGTTTTCATAATTTTACCGGGAGATGCGCGCTAAAAACAGGACCGCGGCTCAGTGCCGCGGTCCGTTCTTATGGTGCTGATACAGTTCCTCGGTGGCAAGCGCCATTTTGGTCACGGAGAAACCTCCGCCTTCCGGGTAGATGTACCAGGTGTCCTCCAGCGTATTCAGGTCGATGCAGTCGCCGTATTTCCCGAGATATTCGTATTCGATATGGCAGGAGTACAGCGAGGGCACGGTCTTGTGCATCCGGAAATCTTCGCCGGCGTCCGTCTTTCCTTCCACGGTAAAGCCGTTCATATCGTGGACGAGCGTTCCGTTTCCAAGCCTTAAGAAACGCTTTGCGTTCGGCAGGGAATCCACGTGGACCGGCAGCACGCCGCTCGAGTAGATCCCGGCTTCGACTTCCCGGCGCACGTTTTTGCGCTCCCATTCATACCAGTCCGGGATATGGGTAAATTCGGTATTCCCGTCCTCCGCCTGCAGTTCGGAAAGTTCCGTCATCTGCCAGCCCTTGCCGCATGCGGCGCAGTAAAGCCGCGTGCCCTCGCTCCGCATCTGAAACTCGGTCCCGCAGTGCGGGCACTGGTAGAGGACCTTGTGGAGGCCTTCGGCGCGCTTTTTATAACGGATGCGGATGCCGCGCTCCTTCTGCCAGGCGTAATCGTCGTACTCAAAGGCTTCTTCGATCCTGCGGTTGATCTCCGGGACCGGCGTCTCCTTCAGCTGTTCCGGCGTAAAGAGAAGGGAGAGCTCCGCTTCCGTCGGCCGGACGCCGCGGTCATGCAGGTTCCAGAACGGTGAATTCACATGGTGGCCGTGGCAGATCAGCGTCACGACCGGCACCTTTAAGAGCCGGCAGAGCTTGCCGAGCGACTCCGGCAGCACGGCCGTCGTTCCGCAGAGGGAATAGCGGGCTTCCGGGTAAACGACCGCCACGTCCCCGTTCTGTACCACGCGGAGGAGCTGGCGGATCAGCTGGACGTCATCCGTAAACTTACGCTTGCAGATGCAGCCGACGTCACGGAGAAGCTTTTCCCTGCCGATAAAGCCATCGATCGCTACGATGTAATTCGCGCGCTGCGGGAAGATCGCCCGGGTCGCCACCTTGAAGTCCATAAAAGCATTGTGGTTGCAGAGCAGCAGGTACGGCGGCTTCAGCCCTTCCGTCCCGGTCTTTGTGATCTTCGTCCCGTGGATCCAGGTATCCGGCGCGCTGAGCAGATAGGTCAGCGGCCGTAAGTACCACTTGGTCCGGACCGGCGGTTTCTCCATGTCAAAACGCTCCGCATGCAGGACGGAGGAGGTTTGTTTTTCTCTCTTCATTATTCCAAATATCCCAAAGTCCCGCAGCCCTGCCGGCAGAGCTCATACTGCTTCTGCGCGACAGGATCGCTGTCTTGCTGTTTTTATAAGAGGTCCTGCGTCTTATCACCAACGCCCGCGGGGAAGGTATGCACGGCGTTGATCTTCTCCGCTTCTTCCCGCGTCATGCCGACCTGCTCCCAGTCGATCCGGCTCTCCCAGCCCGCGTAATCGCTGATGCGGATGCTGATCAGACGTCCGTCTTCGCCGCGCTGGTAGGCCGCAATGCCGGAAAGCGCGATCCTGTTAAGATCCGTACGCCCGGCGTCGGAGATCACGTGAACCCACTCGATGACGCCGGTCACGCCGTCGTCGATGATCGTCTCGTAACGCATCGCGACCTTGGACGGGATGTAGGTGGCCATGCGCTCGTAAACGGCGCGCAGGTCGCTGTGGTCGCTCTTGTTCTCCGGGGAATCATAGCCGCCGAACACACAGTCCGGATGCATGCAGGCAAGGATGCGCTCCACGTCCACATGCGGCATATGGTGCAGCGCCGTATAGTACTCCTTGACCGCGCCGGTCAGCAGGCCCGGATCGCCCATCTCCAGATGCGCCGGTTTGAACATCGGTCTTCTGTAAGGCGTGAGATCCGGCACGTAGGAAGCGTGGCAGTAGAGCCGGAGCTCTTCGATCTTATTCCTGCTGCCCAGGTCGCAGACGACGAACATCGGCACCTGGTCGATCATGCCGTCCACTTCGAAATTCAGCACCATCTCCGTCACGGAACGGCCGCCGCTCCGCGTCTGGAACATCGGCTGGATGCTGAGCCCGTCGGCGTGGAAACGCTTTACAAAGCCTTCAATGAAGTCCCGGATCTCCGTAACGCCCTCGAAGCGGCCGTAAGGCGCGTCGACGACCGGCGGCGC
>CADBQM010000093.1 GCA_902796795.1 uncultured Eubacteriales bacterium | reverse complement strand
GACGCGTGGTCCCAGGTCTTGAACTCGATGTCCTGGAAGTCGTTGTAGATCTTCTTTGCTTCTTCCGGATCCTCGACGCCCATGACCGCGGCGTTGCTTAAGCACCATTCGCCGACGACCACCGGGAAGTACTGTTCCATCTCATCGATCTGTTTGATCAGTTCGTCGCTGATCTCGTGGTACGCTGCCATCGGATCCGTGCCTTCCTCGAGCCGGTGGAAGCCGAAGTACTGATGCGTATCGAGCACGACGTTCTTGTACTTGGGATCGCGCATGAAGTCTTTCCAGAGCGTCAGTTCGAACGCGTCATGGAAGACGACGGCCTTGTCTTCCGGCAGGTACTTGCGGATGCGGTCGTACGCGTCCAGGTAGAACTGGCGGACAAAGCTTTCCGGGTTGCCCTCGGAGATTGCCGCCTTTTCCTTGTCGAGCGGGATGTAGCGGTCCTGGATGCCCATTTTCTTGAAGTTGCGGTCGAGCACCGGCTCGTTCAGGATCTCGATGCCGTACAGCGCCTCGTGGTCTTTGTAGCGCTCCGCGAGCCGCTCCAGCACCGTCAGCACAAATTCGACCTCGTTCGGCTCCTTGCAGAAGCAGCAGATGCCGCTGATGCCGCCGTTGTCAAAACCGTTCTGGGAATCCGGCGCAGTGTGCAGGTCGATCAGCACCTTCAGGCCGTACTTCTTTGCCCAGCCCATCGCCTTGTCCAGCTCTTCGATGCAGCCGATGAAGGGCTCATAGTCGCCGAAGATGAAGTAGGGAACGGGGATGCGGACGGCGTTCAGGCCGATGGCTTTGATCCGCGCAAAATCGCGCTCCGTGATGTATTCCGCCCGGTGCATGCGGATGCGCTCCTCATAGACTTCGCGCGGGAGCATCCGCGGGAGATAGTATTCGTCCTCTGCCTCGCAGCCGGCAAACATCGCCCGGTTCATCCACTTTTCCAGCACCAGCCAGTTGCCAAGATTCACACCTCTGATATACATAATTACCTCCTGTCATAACGGCTCTCAATGCCGGGTTTCTCTATAAAAATCATATCGGCCGCGCAGCGCTTTGTCAAGGCGGCGGAGCTCCATTTCAAGCCCCCTGAAGCGCCGGCTTCCGACCCGGAACTCTGTTTTTTGTTCTCTTTTGCGCCGGTTTCCGACCTACCGGCCGGAAAAAACAAGTCAGGTCGGACCCGGTACCGCATTTCGAGCCCCTTCAAGCCGCCAAAGTCCGACCTGCGGCCAGAAAAAGCGAGTTGGGTCGGACCCGGCACCGCATTTCAAGCCCCTTCAAGCCGCCAAAGTCCGACCTACGGCCGGAAAAAGCAAGTTGGGTCGGTGCGGAGCGTAAATTCGAGCATACAGAAGCATTAAAAGTCCGACCTACCGGTCGGAAATAGCGAGTTGGGTCGGACCCGGAAGTCCGATGCTGCCAACAGGCCGGACGAAACCCAGCCCCGAAATCGGTTTGACATTTGCCCGCGCTTTTTTTACACTTAAAACAAATAACAGCACAGGGAAAGGAGATTTTTATGAGTTCGTTTGATATCCTTGGCCAGCCATTTCAGATCGCGGACGTGACCATCAAAAACCGTTATGCGTTTTCGCCGGTAACGACGGCGACGATGTGGGATGACGTTGGAAAGATCTCCCCGAAGTTTACGCGCTACATGGCCGACCGCGCGAAAGGCGGCTTCGGCCTGCTGGTGACGGGCGCACTGACCACCGACTATCAGGTCGACCCCTATGCGGCGACCGGCCCGGCGTTCATGCAGGCGCCGGAAGCTTTTAAGGAGACGTCGAAGGAATTCCTGGACGCGGTCCATGCGCACGGCGCGAAAATGTTTGCGCAGCTGACGCTCGGCCTCGGCCGCAATTACCCCGGCCTGCCTTCGACCTCCGAAAACATCGTCTTCGGAACGGTGGACACGCTCACGCCCGTCCTGACCGTCGACGACATCAAACTGAAGATCCGGCAGCTCGTGGAAGCCGCGGCATTCTGCAAGGAGTGCGGCTGGGACGGTATCGAAGTCCATGCCATGCACTGGGGCTACCTGCTGGACCAGTTCGCGATGAAGTGCTTCAACCGCCGTGAGGACGAGTACGGCGGGACCTGGGAGAACCGCATGCGTGCGGCGACGGAGATCGTGAAGGGCATCAAGGAAGCCTGCGGCGCGGATTATCCCGTCGGCATGCGCTTCAGCCTGGAGACCTTCGTCAAAGGCCCGAACCAGGGACTCCTGACCCCCGAAGGGGAGCAGGGGCGCTCGCTCGAAGAGAGCCTGATCTGCGCGAAGATCATGGAAGAAGCCGGCTACGATTACTTAAGCGTCGACACCGGCGTCTATGATTCCTTCTGGTACGCCTGCTCGCCGATGTACGTTCCGCAGAGCTTCATGTTCGACATG
>CADBQM010000092.1 GCA_902796795.1 uncultured Eubacteriales bacterium | reverse complement strand
GGGAAGATGGTAGAACGGCGGGACCAGGTCTTGATCACGCTCTTCTGCCCGGAGGCATTCATCGCATTTACCTTCTTCAGCAGGCTCGCGTCTGCGAAAGGTCCTTTCTTTAATGAACGAGACATCTCTTTTCCTCCTCCCCTCGATTATTTCAGCGCTCTGCCGTTCTTGCGGCGGATGATGAGCTTGTTCGAAGACTTGTTCTTCTTCCTGGTCTTTAAGCCAAGTGCGGGCTTGCCCCAGGGAGTGGACGGGCCGGGACGGCCGATCGGGGAACGGCCTTCGCCGCCGCCGTGCGGATGGTCGTTCGGGTTCATGACAGAACCGCGGACCGTCGGGCGGATGCCCATGTGGCGCTTACGGCCGGCTTTGCCGTAGTTGATCAGGTTGTGTTCACCGTTGCCGACGACGCCGAGCACCGCACGGCATTCGATCGGGACCATACGCATCTCGCCGGAGGGAAGACGCAGCGTCGCGTACTTGCCTTCCTTGGCCATCAGCTGCGCGCTGACGCCTGCGGAACGGACGAGCTGTGCGCCTGCACCGGGATAAAGCTCTACGCTGTTGACCTGGGCGCCGATCGGGATCGCGCTTAAAGGCAGGCAGTTGCCGACTCTTGCTTCCGCGTTCGCGCCGTTCATGACCTTCTGGCCGACTTCCAGGCCTTCGGGAGCGAGGATGTAGGACTTCTCACCGTCTGCGTAGTAGATCAGGGCGATGTTCGCGGTACGGTTGGGATCGTATTCGATCGCCTTTACCGTTGCGGGGATATCATCCTTCAGACGCTTGAAATCGACGGTGCGGTATTTCCTTCTGGATCCGCCGCCATGATGACGGACGGTGATCTTGCCCTGGTTGTTGCGCCCCGCCGTCTTCTTTAAGGAAGAGACGAGGGACTTCTCCGGCGTCGACTTGGTGATCTCAGAGAAATCACTGCCCGTCATCTGCCGCCGGGAAGGGGTGTAGGGATTATACTTTTTAATACCCATGAGTGGTAATTCTCCTTTTTCTGTTTGTCATCACGCTTTACATGCGTATAGCTGAAGGCGTATTACAGGCCGCTGAAGACTTCGATCTCTTTGCTGTCTGCGGTCAGTTTGACGATCGCCTTCTTGGTCTTCGCGGTCTTGCCGACCACGAGACCCCGACGCTTTTCCTTGCCGTCAAGGTTCTGGGTGTTGACCTTTTCAACCTTGGTGCCGGGGAACAGCTTCTCGACCGCTTCCGCGATCATCTGCCTGTTCGCATCGGGATGGACAAGGAAGGTGTACTTCTTCTCACCCATGGCGTCCATGGACTTCTCGGTAACGATGGGCTTCAGGATCACATCGTAATACTGAATGTTAGCCATTATGCATACACCTCCTCGATTGCCTGGATGGCAGCCTTTGTGGTAACGAAAGCGTCATACTTCAGGATATCGTATACGCTGAGGGTCGTATAAGGAACGGTCTTGACGCCTTCGACGTTGCGGGCGGAAAGAACGACGTTGTCGTTGTCGCCGTCGAGCACGACGTAAGCCTTGTCAAGGTTCAGGTTCTTTAAGACCTCGGTAAACTTCTTGGTTTTGATCTCGTCCAGCTTGAACTCGTCCAGGACGACCAGCTTCGAATCGCGGACCTTCTCGGAAAGCACGCTCTTCATCGCCGCTGCCTTTTCCTTCTTGTTCAGCTTGAAGGAGTAATCTCTCGGAACGGGTGCGAAGACGACGCCGCCGCCGGTCCACTGCGGAGATCTCGTCGATCCCTGCCGTGCGTGGCCGGTGCCCTTCTGCCGCCAGGGCTTTTTGCCGCCCCCGGAGACTTCACCGCGCGTCTTGGCCTTCTGGGTGCCCTGGCGCACTGCGGCAAGGTGCTGTACGACCGCCATCTTGATGAGATGCTCGTTCGCCTCTACACCGAATACGCTGTCGGAGAGTTCGATCTTTCCGACCTCATTGCCCTGCATATTGAAAACAGATACTTCAGCCATCTGTCAGTCCTCCTTTCCTCTTCCGTCAGTTGGCGCTCTTCACAGCCTCGCGGACTGTGACCAGCGACTTCCTGGCGCCGGGGACAGAGCCCTTGACCAGAAGAAGATTGTTTTCCGCATCTACGCGCACGATCTCAAGATTCTGGATCGTTACACGCTCGCTGCCCATATGACCGGGCATGCCCTTACCCTTCCGTACGCGGCTGGGCGTAGCCGAAGAGCCGTTCGAGCCCTGATGACGATGGAACTTGGAACCATGCGCCATGGGTCCTCTGTGCTGGCCGAAGCGCTTGATGGCGCCCTGGTAGCCCTTGCCCTTGGAGACCGCGGTAGCGTCGACCTTGTCGCCGGGCTTGAAGATGTCGGCTTTGATCTCGTCCTTGACGGCATACTCTTCCGCGTTGTCCAGACGGAACTCACGGATGAATCTCTTGTAAGATACGCCGGCCTTGTCAAACTTGCCCTTCACCGGCTTTGCGACGAGCTTCTCGCGGATATCGGCATAACCGACGACGACCGCCTTATAACCGTCTTTTTCTTCGGTCTTCGTCTGAAGCACGTACATGGGACCTGCCTGAAGAACGGTGACGGGGATCAGGTTGCCGACCTCGTCGAACACCTGGGTCATACCGACCTTCGTGGCCAGGATCGCTTTCTTCATTTTTCTTTTACCTCCTGTTTTTTACTACAGCGGGTTCGCCTGACAGCGAACCATCCTAGTACAGCAGATATACTTCTATATCGACCATCTCAGGATTCTGCTCTTGTTCGTTTCCGTCCTTACTGCATCCGGATATTGATGCTGACGCCCGCGGGCATCTCCAGCTTGGACAGTGCGTCGACCACCTTCTGGTTCGGGGTCAGCACGTCGATCAGGCGCTTGTGGGTGCGCTGCTCGAACTGCTCTCTCGAATCCTTATACTTGTGGACCGCGCGGAGAATCGTGACCACCTGCTTTTTGGTGGGAAGCGGAACAGGTCCGGACACGGCTGCGCCGGTCTTCTTCACTGTTTCCACG
>CADBQM010000091.1 GCA_902796795.1 uncultured Eubacteriales bacterium | reverse complement strand
TTCACCGACCTGCATATCAATGAGGCGGAGTTCCTGTTCCGGAGCCCCAAGCGCCTGACCCCGTAACGATCGAAAAAGCTGTACGTTCTCGTACAGCTTTTTTCAGCAGCCGGAAGATCCGGCAGAAGGAGTTTTACATGAATATTCTATGGATCTGCACCGACCAGCAGCGCTATGACACGCTCGGCTGCACCGGGAATCCCTTTGTACATACGCCGAACCTGGACCGCCTGGCAGAAGAAGGCATGCTGTTTACGCGTGCGTATTCCCAGAGCCCGGTCTGTGCGCCGAGCCGCGGTTCGTTCCTGACCGGCCGCTACCCCAGGACTTCGGGGCCGCGCCAGAACGGCCAGGACATCGATCCGAAGGAACGGCTGCTGCCGCGGATCTTGAAGGACCACGGCTATTTCTGCGGACTTTCGGGCAAGCTGCATCTGTCCGCCTGCCATGACAAGACCGGGCGGCTTACGGAGCCCCGGATCGACGACGGCTATGATTTCTTTTCCTGGTCGCATCATCCTCAGCCGATCCACGGGACGAACTGGCCGGCGAACGCCTACAACCAGTGGCTGATCCGCGAAGGGGTGGAATATAAGACAACGGAACGCGAAGACTGCCGTTACGTCAAGACGGGCATGCCGGAAGAGTACCACCAGACGACCTGGTGCGTGAATGAGGCACTTGCCTTTATGGAGACGGCGCGGCAGTACGGGAAGGACTGGATGTTCTCGATCAATTTCTTTGACCCGCACCATGATTTTGACCCGCCGGAGGCGTATTTAAAGCCCTACCTGGAGGATCTCGATCGGCTTCCGCTGCCGGAATATAAGGAAGGCGAGCTCGATACGAAGCCCATCTTCCAGCAGAAGGACCACGGCGGCGCCTATGACAACCAGGGCGGCTATCCTTACCCCGCGATGACGGATCACGACCACCGCATGGTCAAGGCCGCGTATTATGCCATGATCGACCTGATCGACCGTCAGGTCGGCCGCCTCCTGGATTACCTGAAGGAGAGCGGGCAGGAGCAGGACACGCTCGTGGTCTTCCATTCCGACCACGGCGAGACGCTCGGCGATCACGGGATCTATCTGAAAGGGCCGTACATGTATGAATGCAACGTCCATGTGCCGCTGATCTTACGGCTGCCGGGCGTGATCCCCGCAGGGGTGAGAAGGGACGCGCTCGTCGGGCTTGTCGACCTTGCGCCGACTTTCCTGGACCTGCTCTCACTGCCGGCGGAGCCCGGCATGCAGGGAAGGTCCTTCAAACCGCTTCTTACGGACCCGGACGCGGCGGACTGCTTCCGGACGAGCGTTTACGCGGAATATTACAACGCCAATATCGCGCACCGTGATCCGAAGGCCTTCCTTACGATGGCGGTGGCGAAGCACTACAAACTGATCCGCGTGCACAAACGGCCGGGCGATCCCGGCGTGAACGGGGAGCTTTACGATCTTCAGGAAAGACCGCTGGAGCAGGTCAACCACTACGATGACCCGGCGTATGCGGAAGTAAAAACAGAAATGCTGGAATGCCTGGCGGACCTGATGGCGGAAACGATCGATCCGCTGCCCTTAAGAAAGGCGGACTGGTAAGAAGGGATCAGAAAAGGCCGGTGCGAAAGCACCGGCCTTTTTTATTTCTTCAGCATCTCGTCGGGGATCTCAAGCTCGTAAAACTGACACGCGTTGATCACCGTGGTGTCTTTGTAATGGTCGAGTTTTTTGTAGCCCTTTCCATAGTTCTTGTGCACGTGCCCGTGGATGAAATACCTGGGCGTGTACCGGTCCAGGAGTTCGAGGAAACAGTGATAGCCCCGGTGCGGCAGGTCCTCGGCGTCATTCAGGCCGAAAGCCGGGGCGTGCGTCAGCAGGATATCAAAACCGTGGCTCCGGTGCAGCCTGAAGAACAGCCGCCGCACGCGGCGCTGCATCTCTTTTTCCGTGAACTGGAAAGGAGACTCGCGGTATTTCATCGAGCCGCCGAGGCCGAGGATCCTGAGTCCGCGGTAGTTGTAGACCCGGTCTTCGATGCAGATGCAGCCCTCCGGCGCCTCCTTTAAGTAGGATTTGTCGTGGTTCCCGTGGACGTAAAGTACCTCCGCATGCGACATCGTCGCAAGGAACGACAGGTACTTCGGCGAAAGGTCCCCGCAGGAGAGGATGAGGTCGTAGGAGGAGAGGATGCCGTCTTCGTAGTATTCGTAGAAGCGTTTGACCTCCTCGTCGGAAACGATCAGGACCTTCATGTCTTTTCCTCCGTCTCCCGGTTCCGGCCCTGGACGGTCATGATCGCTTTGCCGGCAGGCGTCAGTTCATTGATCTCCGGGATCCGGCCGACGATATTTTCCGCGAGCCAGTGGATGTTCATGATCTCTTCCGGCGTATAGATGTGGTTCTCATCTTTTCCGATCAGACCGTCTTTGGTGCGGATCACGCCGTGGAAGGGGAAGAGCGAGCCGTTCTTGATGCTCATCTTCATGAACTCGATCAGCTGCCGCGTCTCCGCCGGGATGCGGGAGGAGAGGAGGACGTCGATCACGTCCGATTCCATGCCCCACCAGTAATTCAGCGCACGGTTTTTCGCATTCTTCTCCGTATCGTCCCAGCCGCCTTCGCGGATGTTGTCGAGCAGCTTGCAGTAGAGGATGCCCCAGTCATAGACCGGCATCGCCAGGTTCTGATGGCTGCCGTCCTCGAGGATCTCATAAAGGCCAAAGTCGCGGGAAGCCGCTGCGGGCGCGGCAAGCTCGTGACCGGAGATCAGATGGATCCCCTGGGTACGGAAGTATTCCGCCGGGTCCGCGTTTTCTTCAGAACTCCACTGGAGATGGACCTTTCCTTCCGGACAGACCGCGCGTACGCCGAGCGCAAAGGCGTTGACGTTCGCGAGGTTCATCGGGATCGGATAATCCGTGAGATAGCCGATCCTGCCGTCCTTCGACATGATGCCCGCAATGACGCCGCCCAGGAATTTGGCTTCGTACATCCGGGCGTAATAAGTGCGGATATAGCGGTGGGAGGCGTTCAGCGTGCAGTTCAGGATCTTGACCTCCGGATGGAGGACGGCGGCCTTTAAACAGGCGCTCAGGAAGAGACGTGTCGTCGCGAAGATGACGTCCGCGCCTTCCGCGACCGCCTGCTCCAGCGCCTCGTCGATGCCGCTTTCCGGATCGACGTCTTCATAGACACGCGTCGTGACCGCGTCGCCGAAAACGTCTTCCACATGGCGGCGGCCGAGCTCGTGACCGTAGGTCCACGCCGAGCTTTCCGGCGTCCGGTCATAGATGAACGCCAGGTTGAGACAGCGCTCGCTGTCTTTCAGGAGCCGGCTGAAGATGCTCTTTTTCGGGGCTTCTTCCGGTTCCATGACGAGTGCGACCCGGTCGTCCCGCTCGAGAAGCCGGATCTCGTCGAAGATCTTTGCCAGGCCTTCTTCGATCTCCGCGGGCATCATGTTGAGGGTCTCCTGATAGCCCATGATGCCGACAAAGGCAAGGTACGCGTCGCCGGTCTTTACCCGGACGCCGGTCTCTTCCTGTTTTTTACGGTAGATCAGGCTGAAGCGCATGAAGGAGGCGCGAAGGTCGCGCTGCTCTTCGGCGCTCCAGCGTTCGTCCGTATCTTTTCCCGCGAGCTGGGTGAATTCCTCGTACGCGCCTTTCCGGGTGAAGATCAGATATTCTGCGGGACAGTGCTTATAGAAATTCAGGAATTCATAGTAGACGACGTTTTCCGGGTCGTCTGTACGGTGCGGGATCAGCCGGCGGACCTGCCCGGGGATCGTGACCGCGCCGAGGGACTTCATCACGCTGACGCGCTTATTGCCCTCCATCACATAATAGCGGTGCATGTATTCGTAGGCTTTGATCGGCTCCTTCATGCCTTCTTTTTCCAGGCTGTCGTAAAGCAGGGACCATTTGCCAGCAAATTCGGTGCTGTAGGAGAGGAGCGGCATGAAATCCGGCGCGAATGCGGTCCGCCTGCCAGCGGTATAGGTACCCGCGATATCTTCCGCGGGGATCTCGATCAGCCCGAGATCTGTTTCCGAGATCACTTCCGTATGAGAGAGGATCTCCTCCAGGACCTGGATATAAGGATATTCGCCGCGCGCAAGCGCGTCTTTATAACTTTTCTCGCCCTGACGGCGGGCTTTCATATAATCTTCTTTTGCCATATTGTTTCCTTGATCATTCGATATTCCGCGCGGCCAAGGCCGGCGGGCACGGTTCGGTGCCTGCTTATTCTACCACAAAAGCAGGGAAAAGCCCAGCCCGGCCTGTTTTAGCCGAAGAACACCGTTGACAGCGCGAAAAACTCCGTTAAGATAAATAGAAGAAGAGTGCGGCTGGGCTTAAGGCGCAGCCTGAAACAGGAGGAGGAAAAATGACCGGCAGACAGGAAATGATCGTTCGGAACGCGGAAAAGCATAAGGCCCTGGTGCTCACGGCGGAGCGTTATATCTGGCAGCATCCCGAGACCGGCTTTACCGAATGGAACACGAACCGGTATCTTACCGAGAGATTCGAGGCAATGGGCTATACGCTGACGCAGGCGGGGGATATCCCCGGCTTTTATACCGATATCGACACCGGGCTTCCCGGGCCGACGCTCGCGATCATGGGCGAGATGGACGCGCTCGATATCAGCGGGCACCCGGAAGCGGTCAACGGCATGACGCACGCCTGCGGCCATAACGCCCAGTCGGCGGCGATGCTCGGCGTTGCGGCGGCGCTGAAGGAGGAAGGGGCGCTCGACGGCCTGTGCGGAAAGATCCGCCTGTTACTGGTCCCTGCGGAAGAGATGATCCAGCTTTCCTTCCGGGAAGAACTCCGCAAGAAGGGCACGCTGCACTATTACGGCGGGAAAACGGAGTTCATGTACCGCGGCTTCTTTGACGGCGTGGACCTCGCGATCATGGTACACGGGACCGGCGACCGTGAAGGAAAAGTCTATGATTTTACCTGCGGCCCGGGCAATAACGGCTGCATCGCGAAGAACTTTACCTATTACGGAAAGGCTTCCCATGCCGGCGGCGGACCGCACCGGGGCATCAATGCGGAATATGCGGCGCTCCTCGGCCTGCAGGCGGTCAATAACCTCCGGGAGACCTTCATCGACGGCGACCATACCCGTTTCCACCCGATCATGCACGGCGTACAGACGGCGGTGAACATCATTCCCGACGAGATCCATCTGGAGAGCTATGTGCGCGGACGCACGATCGAAGCGATCAAGCGCGAGAACAAAAAGATCAACCGCGCGCTGGCCGGCGCCGCCGTTTCGATGGGCGCGCGGCTGCGGCTCGAAGACCGTCCGGGCTACTTCCCGGAGATCCACGACCGGGCTTTCATGGAACTCGTGGAGCAGTGCTGCAGGGAACTGGCCGGGGACGGACGCGTCAGCTTTGATTATGACGGCTGGGGTACCGGCTCTTCCGACTTCGGCGACCTGACCGCGGTCATGCCCGGCGTGCAGTTCAATTCCTGCGGTTCCAGCGGCGAAGCGCACGGCGTCTC
>CADBQM010000090.1 GCA_902796795.1 uncultured Eubacteriales bacterium | reverse complement strand
GCGCTGAAGGGAAAAGAGGGCGAATGCATCGCGTCGCCGCTCCTGACCCTGACCGACGATCCCTTCTATAAAGACAGCGCCTGCCCGATCGGCTTTGACGCAGAAGGTACCCCGACATACCGGAAGAACGTGATCGAGAAGGGCGTGCTGAAGACCCTCCTCTACAACCTGAAGAGCGCCGCCGCGGAAGGAAAAGAGACGACGGGCAACGCTTCGAAGGCGGGCTACAACGCGGAAGTCTCGATCCGGCCGTTCACGATGGTGATCGAAGCAGGAGAGGATACGTCGGAAGAGCTGCTGAAGAAAGCCGGGAACGGCGTCTATATCGATTCCCTCGGCGGCCTGCACGCCGGTGCGAACGTGATCTCCGGCGACTTTTCGCTCCAGTCCGCGGGTTTCATGATCGAGGACGGAAAGCTCGGGAAGGCGGTAAAGTCCTTCACGGTCGCAGGCAACTTCTACGAGCTCCTGAAAAACATCCAGGCAGTCTCCGATACCGCGGTCTACCGCGGCATGGGCGGCATCACGGCCTTTGCGTCGCCGGAGGTGCTGGTCACTGGCCTCAGCATCGCGGGGAAATAACAGCCTGATAATACAAAAGCCGGCAGGAACGCTGCCGGCGGCATCAGAAAGCGGCGGACCTTTACAGCCCGCCGCTTTTTCATGGATCATATTTATTTCTTTTTCTTTCCGCTCTTTTTGTCTTTGGCGCTCTTTTCGTCCTTGTGCGCCTTGTCGTCTTTCTTTTTCTTCTTTTCCTCTGAAGGGGCGCCCGCGTCCGGCGGAAGGGCGACACCGGTCTCGCTGATCTCGAGTCCGGCGTAGTTTTCCGGATCCGGGATGACCGGCACCGGCGGGACCGTACGGCTCACCGGCAGCAGGTAGCGGGATTCGTAGTAGGTGTAGAGGGCCTGGTATTCTTCCGTCGCGACGTCGCCGGAATGGCCGTGCATCTCGTCAAAGTCCGAATCCGCGGACGCGCGTTTGATGATGTGCAGCGCGATGTTGGCCGCGTGCGAACCGATGCGCTCCATGCTGTTGATCAGGTCCAGCAGAACGACGCCGCTCTGTACGGAACAGGTGCCTTCCTGCAGGCGTTCCACATGATGCGATTTGATCAGGTCCTTCAGGTTTTCGATCACGTCCGCGAGCGGCTGGACCCGGCGGGCCAGGGCGGCGTCGGTCCGCTGGAACGCGGAATTCAGGGTCTCGATGATATAGGAAGCTGCCTGGATGATCGTATCGGCTTCCTGCTGGCCGACAGGCGAAAAGTTGATATTGTTGTCCCGCTTGTCGCGCGCGGCGAAGCTGATATTCACACAGTAATCGCCGATACGCTCAAAGTCACTGATCGAGTTCAGGATCTCCGCGACCTCCAGGTTGGCGTCGCGTGTCAGGCGCCGTTTATCGATACGGATGACGTAGGCGGAAAGGACGCTCTCGCAGCGGTCGATGAAGTCTTCGTTTTCCTGCAGGCGTTCGTTTTCCTCATCCTTGTATTCGTTGATCAGCCCGGCTGCGATATGGTAGTTCTCGACGATCTTCTCACTCATCCGGCGCATCAGGATACGGCACTGCTGCAGCGCGATGCCCGGGGTATTCAGGAGCATGTCGTCCAGCTTCGCGAACTCGCGGTCTTCTTCGGAAGGCGCGTTGTCCGGGAGCACTTTTTCCGTGAAAGCGCCGAGCTTCCCGGAGAAGGGCAGCAGGATCAGGCTCGTGATCAGGTTGAACATCAGGTGCAGGTCGGCGATATTGCCTCGGTTGACCGTTTTTGCAAAGAACGGCAGGCCGACCGTGTAATACAGTGCGTAGATCAGGACGGAGAAGAAGATCGCGCCGAAGATGTTGAAGAAAAGATAGGTCAGCGAAACACGCTTCGCCTTGCGGTTCGCGCCGACGCTGCCCAGGATCGTGGTGAAGCACTTACCGATGTTCTGACCGATGATGATCGGGATCGCCGTCGCGTAGGTGACGGTGCCGGTCGCGGAAAGCGCCTGCAGGATACCGACGGACGCGCTGGAGCTCTGGATGAGCGCCGTCAGCACGAGGCCGGTCAGGATACCGATAAAGGGATTTTCAAAGGAAGTAAAAAAGGCACGGAAGGTGGCGTTCTCACGGAGCGGTTCGAAGACTTCCTCCATCATGGTCATACCGAAGAACAGGACGCCGAGGCCGATCACGATCTCTGCGATATCCTTGACGCGCTTCTTTTTGGAGAACAGGAGGATGAACGCGCCGAGCACCACCAGGACCGGAGCGAAGGATGACGGCTTCAGAAGCTGAAGGAACATGCTGCCGGAGCCCAGGTCGCCGAGACGCAGGATCTGGGCGGTCACGGTAGAACCGACGTTGGAGCCCATGACCACGGGGATCGCCTGGGAGAGCGTCATCAGGCCGGCGTTCACGAAGCTGATCAGCATGATCGTGACCGCGGCGGAACTCTGGATGACGGCGGTCACGCCCGCGCCGAGCCCCCAGCCCTTGACAGCGCCGATGGCTTTATTCTTGGCCGTGGTCAGCCGCTCTAAAATCTGGCCGAGGCTGGATCCCGCCAGCTTTTTCAGCGACGAGCTCATCGTGCTCATGCCGAAAAGGAAGAGGCCGACGCCGCCGAATAGTTTCAGTACTGATAATATATCCATGACTTTATTCCTTCAGACCCGAAGATCAGGTCTTTTTGTAAGCTCATTTGGATAAATTATAGCATAGGAGGAGAGGACTGTCAAAGAGATCAGATTTGATAAAAAATGCGCTGTGGCTTCAGATTCACGGCGTTTTTTTTGCTCATTTTCGGAACTTGCCCCGGGAGTCTTGATTTTAGCGCAGAACTTGCTATGATGCTCATAAGCGGGTATCTGCCCGCCATTAATCGGTACCGTCCATTGACGAAAGGAGTTTACGAATGGTTAGCTATAAGCTGAAGATCGGTCTTGCGCCCTGCCGGCGTAATTTCCCGAAATTCCCCGGACGCAAGCCCGGCGGCATCTGGAGCCCGGAAGCGGCTCAGGATATGAAGCAGAAAACGGTCCCCTACATCCTCGAGAACTTTACGAACGAGCATGTGGAGTTCGTCGATCTGGAATGGCTGAATGACGAAGGCTTCATGTATGATTACGACCAGGCGCAGGAGATCGCCGATCATTTCAAGGCGGAGAAGATCGACGCCCTGTTCATTGCGAACATCAACTTCGGCTGCGAGGAAGTCGCGGGCAAGGTCGCGCAGCTCATCGGCCTGCCGACGCTCATCTGGTCCCCGAAGGAAGAAGAATTCGGCATCAGCGACGTGCATGATATTTACGATCCGAAGTACGGCGGACGTCTCCTGGACGCGCAGTGCGGCCTGTTCGCGATCTCCAAGATCCTGCAGCGCTATCACGTGAAGTTTACCGAGATCCCGACCTGCAAGGTGGAATCTGATACTTTCAAGCAGTACTTTGAAGACTTTACCGCAGTTGCGCTCATGCTGAAGAACTGGCGCAACATGCGCATCATGCAGCTCGGCAACCGCCCGGTCGCGTTCACAAGCATGATGTTCAACGACGACGATCTTCTGGAGAAGTTCGGCATCGAGGTCTTCCCGTATACCAGCGTGGAAGCGGCACAGCACGTGCTGAAGATCGAAGAAGAGCGCGCGGACGAGATCCAGCCGATCGTTGACGACTTCCTTTCCTACTTCCCGGCAGGCGACAAGGACCTGCGCGACAATCCGCAGCTCCGCCGCGGCGCCGCGATCCTGCTCATGTACCGGGAGCTGTTCGAGCAGAAAGGCATCAGCGCGATCTGCTGCGACAACAACTTCACCCGTGCGATCGGCGGCGGTTCGCTGACCGACATCATGATGGCCTGCAACGAGAACAAGTTCGTCTCCTATGAGCACGATATGTTCGCAGCGATCACGATGGTCCTGCTTTCCAGCGCGACCTTCGGCGAAAAACTCCCGTTCTTCGGCGAATTCACCGCGAACCATCCGACGAACCCCAACGCCGAGCTCATCTGGCACGTCAGCGTCTTCCCGCCGAAGGTCGCCGGCCACGACACATTTGAGCCTTACATCATGAAGAGCAACTGGGGCGTCCAGACCGGCTTTGAAGTCGCGCGCGGCGAT
>CADBQM010000089.1 GCA_902796795.1 uncultured Eubacteriales bacterium | reverse complement strand
CTGACCGTATCGCCGAGCGTTTCGCACATCGTTTCCGCCCAGCCGCTGTCGCCCCAGGCGATCAGGGAGATCCCGGGATCCGCGTTCCTGGCCGCTTTTGCGAAGCGGAGCGTCGTTTCCGCGGCTTTTTCTTTTCCGTAGCCGTTTTTGTCGTAGGAAGTCTCGTTGCCGATCTGCCACCAGCGGACGTTGTAGGGGCCGGAAGGATCGTGCGCCTTTCGGAGCGGATCGTCCGGATCGTTGCAGTAGCGGACCCACGCGGCGGCTTCCTCCGCGGTCCCGAAGCGGTCCATGCCCGGCTTCGGATAAGCCCAGTGCATCCGGCCGTCGGATTCCATGTTGAAGACCAGCAGGGGCTCCGCGTGGACCGCGCGGCAGAAGTCGGCGAATTCCTTCGTCCCGACCTGGTTATTGTAGATACCGTCCCAGCAGAGGTTCAGCATCGGTTTCCGTTCGTTCAAGGGGCCGACGCCTTCCTGCCAGTGGTAATAAGATGCAAAGCAGCCGCCCCACCGTACCATACCGGGCTGAAGATCGCGGACCGTATCGAGCAGTTCTTCGCGCCAACAGCTGTTCAGATGGTCCCAGCCGGCGTCGACGGACGAATCCGCGTTCCCGAGCGGTTCCATGAACTGCATGGTAAGATAAGGGGAGATGCGCCACTTTCCGGCGGTGGAGATATCCAGTTCCATCAGACCGATCTTTCCTCCGTGCTTTCTCTTAAGAAGGCCCTGCGCTGGCTCATGTAAAGCTCGTAGTACAGGCCCTTCTTTTCCAGCAGTTCTTCATGGCTGCCGCTTTCCGCGATCCGGCCGGCCGAAATGTACATGATGCGGTCGCAGTTCTGGATCGTTGAAAGCCGGTGCGCGACGATGAAGGAAGTGCGGTTTTTCAGGAGCGCCGCGATCCCTTCCTGTACCAGGCGTTCGGTATTGGTATCGATCGAAGAGGTCGCTTCGTCCAGGATCAGGATCCGCGGATCGGAGAGCAGCGTGCGGGCAAAAGAGATCAGCTGGCGCTGGCCGGCGGAAAGTCCCGCGCCGCGTTCGTTGGTCTTCGTCTGGTAGCCGTCTTCCATATTGCGGATAAAATCGTGCGCGTGCACGGCCTTTGCCGCGGCGATGCACTCCTCGTCGGTCGCGTCGAGGCGGCCGTAACGGATGTTGTCCATGATCGTGCCCGAGAAGATGAAGGTATCCTGTAGCATGACGCCCGTCTGGCGGCGCAGCGACTCGATCGTCACCTGCGAGAGGTCGTGGCCGTCGATCGTGATGCGGCCTTTCGTGACGTCGTAGAAGCGCGAGAGCAGGTTCACGATCGTGGATTTGCCGGCGCCGGTCGGGCCGACGAGGGCGATCGATTCGCCGGGCTTCACATCAAAGCTCACGTTCTTCAGGACGGGAAGGTTCTTTTCGTATTCAAAGGTGACGTCCTCAAACGAGACCGCGCCTTTGATCTCGGGCAGCGGATAAGCGCCCTCTTTGTCGTCGACCGTGACCGGCTCGTCGAGGACCTGGAAGATACGTTCCAGGTAGGCGGAGGTATCGAGCAGCTGGTTGTAGATGTTGCCGAGCTGCTGGATCGGGCCCCAGAAGCGGTTCGAGTAGGCGACGATCGCGGAGATCGCGCCGATCTGCACCACGCCCTCGATGATGAAGTCCTCCCGGAAGAGGTAGATGGCCGCGACGTAGATCGCCATGCGGACGAGGCGCGAAAGGATCGTGGAGATCGGCCACATGCCGTGCGCGAGATAAGCCGCGCGCAGGGAGTATTTCTTGGTCTCTTCGAGCAGCCCGTTGAAGATCCCCTCGTTCATCTCTTCCCGGACGAAGGCCTGCGTCACCTTTTCCCCGTTGATGTTCTCGGCGAGGTAGGCGGTGGTGTTCGACTGCTTGTTCGCGCGCAGCTGGCGGAAGCGGCGCTGGCGCGGCTTCGTGATGCGCACGTACAGGAAGAAGAAGGGCAGGCCGGCGAGGACGACGAGCGTCATCTTCACCGAGACCGAGAGCATGAAGCCGAGGATCAGCAGCAGGTTGATGATCTGCAGGACGGCGTTCACCATGCCGTTCGTCAGGAAATCAGAGACGTTGTTGACGTAGTTGATCACGCGGGTCAGGATCTTGCCGTGCGGCCGCGAATCATAGTAATCGAAGCTCAGCTTCTGCAGGTGCGAGAACACGTCCGTGCGCATGTCCGTGATGATGGCCTGGCCGGTCCGGACGCTGATCTTCGCACGCAGCCGGTTGATGAAAACGATCGCCACACTGACCGCGAAATAGCTGACGCCGAGGACGATGATCAGGTTCTTCAGGTTCGACGGGATCAGTTCGTCGATGACGTAGGCCTGGATCTTGGGCGTAACGAGCGCGAGCAGGCTCGCGAGCACGCTGAAGGTGAACATCAGGATGATGTTCTTTTTGTATTTTTTGATATAGACGAGGCTCCGTTTGAACTGCGACCAGTTAAAAGGAACTTCCAGCTCTTCGTCGATATTGAACTTATTCCGTGCCATTACGCCTCACCTCCTTCCGTGAGGCCGCCGTGCTGGAGGACACAGGTCTTGTAGTAATAGCCGTCCGGGTTCTGCATGAGCTCGTAGTGCGTGCCCTGTTCGGTGATGCGTCCCTTGTCCAGGATCACGATCTTGTCCGCGTGCATGACGGAGGAGACGCGCTGGGCGATGATGATCGTCGTTGCCTTTTCGGGCAGCTTACGCAGCTGTTCCTGGATGTACTGCTCCGTTTCCATATCGACGGCGGAGGTCGTATCGTCCAGGATCAGGATCGGCGTATGGACGGCAAGGGCGCGCGCGAGCGAGATCCGCTGCTTCTGGCCGCCGGAAAGACCGGTGCCGCGCTCGCCGATGATCGTATCGTAGCCGTCGGACATTTCACTGACGAAGCTCGAGACGTCGGCTGCCTTCGCCGCCTGCTCGATCACTTCCATCGGGGCGTCGGGCACGCCGTAGGCAATGTTGGACTCCAGCGTATCGGAGAACAGGAAGACGTCCTGCATCGTCATGCCGATATTGCCGCGCAGCTTCTGGAGATTGTATTCCCGGACGTCGACGCCGTCCACAAGCACCTGGCCGCCGGAGACGTCCGCAAAGCGGCCGATCAGGTTGATCAGCGTCGTCTTGCCGGAGCCCGTCGGTCCCATGATGCCGACCGTTTCGCCGGGACGGATGTCCAGGTCCACATGGTCGAGGACCTTCGTGGCGCCGTAGTTTAAGGAGACGTCGCGGAATTCGATCGCACCTTCCACCTTTTCGGGGCTGTGGTCTTCTTCCGGGCTCAGGATGGTGATGTCGGAATTGTAGAGGTCCTGGATCTTTTCGACCGAGGCGATGAAGCGCTGGTGGCTGTTCACGAGCATGCCCACCATGTTCATCGGCTCGTTCAGCGCCCAGGCAAGGCTCAGGAAGAGGGTCAGTTCGCCGAGGGTGATCGAATTGACGCAGACGAGGATACCGCCCACCGTCAGGTTGACGACCGTCAGCAGCGAGCTGATCGATTCGATGACCGGCCCGTATTTCAGCCAGAGATTGTTTGCGTGGATATTGAGGTCCTTGTATTTCTGGTTCTGGACCTGGAATTTGTCCATTTCATAGTTTTCACGCACGAAGGCTTTGACGACGCGGTTGCCGCTGATGTTCTCCTGGACGACGGTATTGAGCTCGGAGAGCTGCTGGCGCGCGGCGCGGAAGGCCGGCCGGACCGTACGGGAGAGTTTGGTCGCGACGACCGCGGTGAGCGGCGTGATCGCGAGCAGGATCAGCGTATACTTCCAGTTGATGCTCATGAACACGGTCAGGGCAAAGAGGAGCATGAAGACGCACTCGATCGCGTGCGGCAGGATCCAGTTTAAGAAGCGGGCGATCATCTCCACGTCGCCGGAGCACTTATTGATCAGGTCACCGCCGGTATTGAGGCGGTAGAATTCGGACGTCTGGCCGAGCAGCTTGTGGAAGAGCGCGCTCTTGATATTGCGGACGGCTTCCTGGGAGGCCTGCTCCGCCAGCACGTTGACGAGGTAGCGGACAGACACGAAAAGAACGCCGATCCCCAACGCCTTTAAAAGCATCGGGACCAGGCGCTCGAATTGCATCGGCATCAGGACGTCGTCGACGATATCCTTGAAGATATAGGGTTCATAAGTCATGAGGACCACCCCGAAGACGTTCAGGATGATCGACGTGATCAGTTTCCAGCGGTGCTTCCCCATCCATCGGGTCGCCCATCGGATCATTTTCATTGGCTGGCTACGTCCTTTCCGGAAGAGCAAAAAGACAGAAAAACTAAAAACGCAACAGAATCATTATG
>CADBQM010000088.1 GCA_902796795.1 uncultured Eubacteriales bacterium | reverse complement strand
TCTCTACCGTATCTATGTGAGTGAAGACGGCTGCCGGAGCTTTCACGAGCTTGCGGTCGTCCCCTTCCCCACGACCTTCGGACGCGCCTACGGCAATTTCAGCGTCACGCCGGACGGGAGCCTGATCGTCTACGCCTACAACATGAACGCACAGGACCAGATGGACTATATCATCAGCAAGGACTGGGGCCTCAGCTGGGAAGCTCCGGGCACGTGCTATGTCGCCAAATGTATCCGGAATCCCCAGGTCGGGATCCTGGACGGCCAGTACATCCTGCACGGACGCGCCGGGGAATACTCGGATGAGCGCGGCGAATTCGTCTTCTATACTTCTGCCGACGGCATTCACTGGGACGAAGGAAAGATCCTGGTAAGCGGCAAACCCTGCTGCTTCTACTCCAACAACCTCACCGTCCGCTGCCCGGACGGAAAGGACCGCCTGCTGGTCCAGTACTCGGAGAATTACGGATACGAGCGGAATGACCCCTATCAGGGCGATTATTTCTTCCCGAACGACTGGTCGGAGAAGTTTAACTGCCGCGTCAACGTCATGCATCTGTGGATCGAAAGCGTGTAAGGAGGCTGCGCCCGGTCCCGAAAAGCCCGCACTGCAGCCTGAAACTAAAGAACCGGCGAAGGGAAGCTCCCTCCGCCGGTTCTTTTTCTTTTTTCTTTTTCAGTATCTGCTGTAATTCGCGCCCAGCTCCTGCAGATGGGCGACCCGGTCGTCGTTCGAGGGATGCGACGCGTAGAGGGCTTTCAGCAGGCCCTGCGTCGGCCGCTCCGCGATCGCCCGGTCCAGGACGGAAGCCAGCATCGTTCCGTAACCGAGATTGTAAGCGTATTCATCCGCCGTGAATTCATTCCGCCGGGAGGACCACATCAGGAACAGCATGCAGAACTTCGTCCACAGGAAGACCATAAGCGTGGAGATCCCGCCGACGAGCGTGAGCAGGATGCCCCGGCCGAGCCTTCCGCTGCTGATGCCGATCAGGGTAAAGATACCGGTGATCATCCAGGAGACGGCTTTGATCGTCAGCAGGAAGCCGGTGATAAAGACGTTGCCGCCGCCGATCAGCAGCTGTACGACCGAATGCCGGTAAGCAAGATGCCCCATTTCATGCGCCAGGATCGCCATCGCCTCATCATCCGTCAGGTTCATGAAATCCTGCGTCACACAGAGCGTCCTGCGGCCGATCACATAGGCGTTGATGCCCTCGTCCGGGACCATTTTGATCCGGATCTTCTTAACGATGTCCGGTGTAAGCGCCATCGCCTGTTCATGGACGACATCCACGAGCGGGAGCAGCTTCAGCTTAAAATCCGTCCGCTTGATCTCCCGGGCGCCGGCAAAAACGCCGAGCAGCCACTCTCCCACGGGCGAAAGGCTGATGAGCAGGGTCACAGCATAAAGGCCGACCAGCATCAGCACGCCGGGCAATGTAACAGACCAGGGATAGAACATCAGGATGATCAGCCCGACGTTCAGCATAAAGAAGATCAGCGTCCCAAGATTTGAGAGCCGGAAGATCCTTCCGAGCCGGTGCCAGATATCCATGGTTAAGCCTCCGGAGAATCTTCGAGCTTCCTGATATTCAGTGCAACCGGAAGGAAAACACGCTCAAACAGTTCTTTTCCGACGATATCAAAAAGCAATGCAGACATTCTCAGGATGTTCTCTTCACTGTTATCTCCGCTTTTTAAGCAGTCAGAAAAAACCTGAAGATAATCATCTTTTTTCTCAAAGTAAGCGTCGTAATCCGTGATCTCGGGCAGACGACAGGGCGTAAGATCGACCTGCCACTTTTCTGCAAGCCGGTCTGTATCGATCCAGACGACCTTTCCGTCCGTTGTACGGACGGCAGCAAGCCCCGCCAGTTCTGCTTCTGTATCCCCCTCACAATAAAACCAGCCTACGTAGTAATCGTCGTCCCGTCGAAACAGGATCGGCAGCGATTCCTCAAAACCGTCAGGAATCTGCCCAATGAGAGAAGACGCAAGATACTGATCTCTGATGACTGAATAATCCATTTGAACCGCTCCAGGTATGATTATTATCGAATGATGTCCCGTGTAACATTGGCCGGATTTCCGGTCAGCGCGCCTCCGAGTGCTGAAGCGTCGATCGTTCCGAGAACGCCGGCACCTGTATCGTTGTAAATAAACGTATTGCCGTCTTCCGAGACGCTGAGGATCGTAATGGCATGTCCGCCATGCTGCCCGTTATGCCACAGACGTGCGACGTCGACACTGACCGTGACGCCGTGGCCGGTGCGGACGGCCTCGGCAATGCGGCCGATATTCAGTGCGCGGTCCGAAGACATATGCATGCAGTACGTCGGAAGTCCGCAGTTTGACAGGATCTCCCGCCGGTCATCGGCCGAAGTTCCGCCGCGGTGGCTGTTATTACGGTTGAAAGGATCAATATTATTACGGACGGTATCGGAACAACGCAGTCCTTCTGATATGATTCTTTCCTCGTTAAAGCCCTCGATCCCGGCCAGCGTCAGCATATTGGAACACTGGCACAGGCCGCAGGTCCCGCGCATATCATAAACACTCTGCCCCTGCCGCTGGATCAGCCGCTGGTGCGTACCCACCGGATCGTCGTAAACCCGCATCTCGGTCCCGTTGATCGTCTGTGTCTGGAAACCATAGGCGGTATGCTGAAGCGACCGCGGCGTCGTGTTCGGCGCCGGTGCGTTCAGGATGCCGCTCCGGCGGAACTGTTCCGCGATCCCCGCCCACTGGCCGGGCTGCGGTGAAACGTAAGGATGCGAGAAGTCCCCGTTCATGTTCCGGAGGAGCTCTGCTTCCATCAGGGCCCGCTGATGATTCAGGAAGGCTTCCACGGCAGGTCCGCGCGGGATCCCCTGGTCCGCCAGGTTTGCCGCATAGTTTTCGAGCGTCTCGTCAATATTTGCAAGACCGGACTTCAGATCCGCCATTTTCTGCGCATCCGTTTTCTTCAGCACCTTCGGGGGATCGTCGGCATCTCCTGCGCCGGCGGCCCGTTCGAGAAGATCCGCCGCAGCGCCTACGGCGCCGTTTCTGTTCATCGCAGCCCCGAGCATCACGCCCGCGGCCACGCCCACAGCGCCGGCTGCCACTGCCGCCCCGGTGCCGTTGCCGCCGCGCGCTCCTCCGCTGCCCGTGCCCATATTGACGTCTTCATACGCCATGACGGTCTTTGCCAGCGCCGACAGTTTTTTACCGCCGTCCATCAGCGCATGCTGCACCTGGCTCAGTGCCTTCAGGCATTCCTGGACCGTCGCGTTCAGTTCCTGATATTTACTGTCTTTCCAGCCCTGGCCAAGCTCCTGGCATTTCCTCTTCAGGGATCCGCTGGTCTCATGGACGCTCGTGAGCGCTTCGGTGACGTTTTTGACCGCTTCCCCGATCGCCTCCGAACTTGTGCTGACACCGCTCATATCTCACCTGCTTTATTCGCTGATCTTATCAAAAAACGCTTTCAGACGATCGTTCCGCGGCAGCACATAGGGCTTCAGCTGGAAGGTGTTGCGGATGCCGTCCGTGAAATAAACGGTATTGTCGCGAAGTCCGCTGACCGATACGTTCTCGACCAGGCTGTCCGCGTCGTTTTCGCCGAGCGAGAAGATGATCCGCTCCGGGAAACGGGCAAGGATATTCTCGCCGTAATACATGCTCTCGCGCACGCTGGTGTATTCCATCGAAGTCACGATGAAGTGGATCCCGAAGCCGGAACCGTCCGCGATCAGCTTCTGCATCTTCTCGTTGACCGGAACGTCTGTGTCTTCCGCAGCGTTATTGTTTCTGCTTTCGAAGAAACTCGTGACGGCAGCGAAGGGGTTCGCGGGATCAAGCTCCGGCGTTTCGAAGCTCTCCGGCTCCTCTTCGAGGTATTCGCCCGCGTCCACGTATTCGTTCTTGAACATGCTCATCACGAGGTCCAGGAACTGCAGGTT
>CADBQM010000087.1 GCA_902796795.1 uncultured Eubacteriales bacterium | reverse complement strand
GGTCATGGTGATCAACGGCAACTTCGGCAACGAAGAAGTCGCGGCGATGGTGGCGAAAGCCGTCGGCAAGCCGGTGCTTTTATGGGGCCCGATCGACGACGAATTCCTGCCGGACGGCCAGCGCTTCTATGACAGCCAGTGCGGTCTTTTCGGCATCAGCCGGCTGATGCAGCGCCGTCACATCCCCTTTACTTACATCGAGAACTGCCACGTCGAGGACGACATCTTTGCGGAAGGCTTTGACGAGTTCGTCCGTGTGGCCTGCATGGTCAAGAACTTCACGCATCTGCGCGTGGGCATGGTCGGGATGCGGCCGAAGCCCTTCACCTCCGTAATTTATAATGAAGGCGAGCTGATGGAGCGCTTCGACATCTCCGTGATCCCGATCAACCTTTCCAATTTCCAGGTCCGCTTTGAGGACAACCTGAAGAACCACAAGGAAGAGCTGAAGGCCCTGGAGTCGAAGTTCGTCGGCGTCTATGAATTCGACGAAGCCTCGAAAGAGCAGCTCGAGAAGATGTGCTGCTTCATCCTGACCTACCAGAAGCTCTTTGAAGAGTTCGACCTCGACTGCATCTCCGCGGAGTGCTGGACCGCGATGCAGCAGCTGGTCGGTGCGATGCCCTGCGCGGCCTACGGACCGCTTGCGGACATGGGCTACATCATCGGCTGCGAGAGCGACACGCACGCGACGATCACGCAGGTGCTCTTAAAATGCGCGGCGCTCGGCGAAAAGGTGCCCTTCCTCGGCGAGTTCACGACCCGGCATCCTTCGGACCGGAACGCCGAGCTTCTGTGGCACTGCGGCCCGTTTGCGCCTTCGCTCGCGAACCGCGAAGACCCGGTGAAGCTCGTGAACATGCGTGCCTACCTGCACGTGAAGGACGGCCATTATACGGTCGCCCGCCTGGACCAGGACAACGGCGCGTACAAGATCCTCGTCGGCGAATGCGACTCCACGACCGGCCCGTACACCTTCGGCACTTTCATGTGGGGCGAATTCAAGAATCTCCCGGCCTGGGAACGGAAGCTCATCGAAGGCCCCTACATCCATCACATGTCCGAGGTGGAGGGCAGCTATACGAAGGTCTTTAAGGAGTTCTGCAAGTACATCCCGGGACTGGAGCTGGACAGTGTAGCCGAGTAAACATTTTGCAGGCAGGCGAACGAAGCAAAATTTCACTTTGCTTGTGAAAATTTACGAAAAAAGGCAAAAAAAGCCCTGCATTTTGGCAAAAAAATACATAAAATGCAAAAATGTGTATTTCAAACTACAGATATGTACGCTATAGTAAAGTATACTTAACGAAGAGTGGATGACTCTTCGGCAAATATAAAAGGAGGAAAATATGAAGAAGATTCTTGCACTCCTTCTTGCGGCGTTAATGGTCCTGTCACTTGCAGCCTGCGGCGGCAATGGCGGCAATGAGTCCAAAGCCCCCGAGACGACCAAGGCTACCGAGAAGGAAACTGAAAAGGAAACCGAAAAGCAGACCGAGAAGGAAACCGAAAAGGAAACCGAGTCTGAGCCCGTAACCGGCGGCTCCATCGAAATGGAAGTCACGTTTGCGGATGAAAACCTTGAGAAGTTCCGTGCGATCGTTGCGGATTTCGAAAAGGAATCCGGGGTGACCGTCGACATCGTCGCTCCTGGTAATGATTACGAGACCGCGATGAAGACCCGTATGGGCGGCAACGATCTTCCTGACGTCTGGATGACCCACGGCTGGTCGGTTATTCGTTATTCCGAATATCTGCTTCCGCTGACCGGTTATACCGATATCAAGGACGCGATGGATGACTCCGTATTCGGCGTTATCAACAACGATAAGGGCGATTTCTTCTGCGCATGCGTTACCGAGTCTGTTTCCGGCCTGATGTACAATGCAGATACGCTGGCTGACTGCGGCATCGATCCTTACGACCTTGGCACTCTTGACAAGCTCGAGGCTGCTATGGCGAAGGCAAAAGAAAAAGGCTATATTCCGCTTTACATCGGCGGTTCTGTATCCGGCAACAACGCTGGTTTCCTCGGCTCCCTGATGCCGTCCATGCAGACGGATGAAGGCTGTGCGAACCCGCAGGGCGACAACCTCCGTGCCGGCACCTATGACTGGGACAAGGACGGCGTAGAAGTCCTTTCCAAGCTGGCTGAGTGGGTCAAGAACGGCTGGGTCAATGACAACGTTCTTACCGCTACCACTGAAGAAATGCAGACCGCTCTCGGCGAAGGCAAGTGCGCATTCGTATTCCGCGGCGCGAACAACATCACGATGGCCCGTAACTATGTTCCGGACTGCAACGTGAGCATCGTCCCGATCCCGAACTCCGGCACCGGCGCTCCGACCTATAAGATCGGCGAAGGCTGCACGTTCGCTATCTGGAAAGACACTCAGAACCTTGAGGGCGCTCTGGCATGGCTGCGTTTCACCTGCCGTCCGGAGATCTGCTCCAGGATCGCTGCGATCGAGGGCAACATCCCGTCGATCAAGGGCGCAGAAGTAGAAGACAACTACGCGATCGATCAGTTCCATCTCTCTCAGGAGAAACTGGCCAACATCAGCTATGATAACGTCTTCGACCGCAAGTACTTCCCGTCGGGCATGTGGGGCACCATGGGCAACGCTGTTGCGACCGTTCTTGACGATCCGACCGAGACCGGTATCCAGGCTGCCAAGGATGAGCTGAAGGAACAGTACTTCCTGCTTCTGGAACAGCAGTAATCAAAAGACCGGTTTTTGATCCGGTTATTCAGACTTACTATTAAGTAAGTAAATCAGACGGGCCGCCGGATAGCGCGCTCCATGCGAGTTGTCTGACGGCCCGTTTTTTCCATTATCCGATGCATCCTGGATCTGGAGGTGCTCATGAAAAAAAGAAACAGAAGGATGAACCTGTTCTATATCCCGGCAGTTATCCTGCTTCTGATGTTTATCGCCTATCCGTTTGCCCAGGCCATCCGTGTTTCCTTCTTCAACTGGAACGGTTATTCCCAGAACATGAAGTTCATCGGGATCGATAACTACGTCAAGATGATGAAGGACAAACGTTTCTGGATGGCGTTCCGGAACACGCTGGTTTACGGTTTCGGTTCCACGATCCTGCAGAACGTGATGGGCCTTTCGTTTGCATTATTGGTCAATTCCCGCTTCAAAGGAAACAACGTCGTACGTACGATCGTATATATGCCGATCATGATCTCGTCCCTCATCATGGGCTTCATCATGCGGTTCTTCTTTACTTTTGATAATGGCGTGCTGAACGATATCATCGGCTGGTTCGGAAAGGATCCGGTGGACTGGCTGGCGGACGGAACACGCGGCGTCATCATCATCACCCTGATCAACTCATGGCACTATATGGGGAGCTGTATGATCATCTATCTGGCCGGTCTGCAGGGTATCCCCAGCATGTATTATGAGGCGGCCGCGATCGACGGCGTGAGCAAGTGGAACAGCTTCCGCTACATCACGCTGCCGATGCTGATCCCTTCGATCCAGACGGCGGTCATCGTCAACCTGATCGGCGGCCTGAAGGTCTACGAAGGCGTCGTCGCTCTTACCAACGGCGGCCCGGTCTTCCGGACACACTCCATCATGTCGTACGTCAGCAATCAGTATTTTGATCAGGAACGTGCCGGCCTCGCCGCGGCGATCGGTATCTTTAACTTCATCTTCATCATGATTGTCTCGACGATCGGCAACAACCTCTTTGCGAAGAAGGAGGTGGAACTGTAATGGCGGGCGAAAAGAAGAAAAAAGAAAGAAATACCTTTATCAACGGAACGGTCTGGTGGAAATACGTCATCAGCTTCATCGCGGTCATTATCTACCTGCTGCCGATCTGGGTCGTCTTCGTCGTGGCGACGAAGCCGCTCGGCGACAACAGTACGCGTCTGATGATCACCAGCGGTCTCTTCTTCGGCAATTTTGAAAAGGCCCTGTTCCGCGGCAACATGCTGAACGCGATCAAGAACTCTGCGATCATTACACTCGGTGTTACGGTCCTGGAAGTCGTACTTTCCGCTTTCGCGGCATATCCGCTCTCCAGAAACCGCTCCAGACTGAACAAGTTCGTCAAAGCGGCGATCCTGGCCGTCATGATGATCCCCGGTCTTTCGATCGTCGTCGGTGTTTATATGGAACTTGTTGCTTTCCATATGATCTCCACTTACTGGGGCATTATCATCATCACCGCGGCCTTCGGCCTGCCGATGTGCATCTACCTGTACTCCAATTTCATTACGACGATCCCGTCGTCGCTCGATGAAGCGGCTGCGATCGACGGTGCGGGCGCAGCGCAGACCTTCTTCCGGATCCTGCTGCCGCAGCTGAAGCCGGTCACGGTCACCGTCATCATCATGCGTGGTATCGGCGCCTGGAACGAATACATGTACTCCCTGTACATCCTGCAGAAACCGGCGATGTGGAACGTTTCCGTCACGATCAAGTCGTTCTTCTCGGAAAACCTTTCCGACTGGGGCGCGGCGGCAGCGGCAGCGTTCCTTGCGATCGTCCCGGTCATCGTGATCTACCTGTTCCTCCAGAAGTATTTCATCCAGGGACAGCTGGACAGCGCGGTCAAGGGCTGATACCGGCCGTCGGGAGGCATCGATAACACAGAAAAACGGCCGGGTCCTCCCGGCCGTTTCTGTAAAAAAAACTTGCTTATTCCGCATCCGTGTCTTCCATAAACAGCTGCGGCGTCGTGACCTGCTTACGGAAGTTCACCGGGCTGACGCCGGTGTATTTCTTGAACATCCGGCTGAAATACAGCGGATTGTCGTAGCCGACGCTGTAGGAGATCTCGGAGACGTTCATATTGGTCGTGAGCAGGAACTCCTTCGCGCGCTCCATCCGGACCTTGATCAGGTAGAAGTGCGGGGAGAAGCCGGTATGCTCCTTGAATTTCCGGACGAAATAGTAGGTGCTCATGCCGCAGAGCTCCGCGTATTCCTCGATCGAGAGCGTCTTGCGGTACTGGTTGTTCATGACGTTCAGCGCGGGCGCGAAGGCGTTCGTCGTCTGCGGGCCGGAAGCCGGCGCGAGGCTGACGGAGCGGGAGAGCTTCGTGATGAGGTCCAGAAACAGTGCCGCACACTCCAGGTCATAGTTGTATTCATGCAGCTGCAGGGCGCGGGAGATCTTGAGGATCGTTTCGCCGAAGAACAGCGCGTTTTCGATATAAAAGCAGATCTGGTCCTGCGGGCCGAAGGGCGCGAGCAGCTTCGGGATCCAGCTGCCGCTGAAGTGGACGAAGTAGGAGATCGTCGTTTCGTCGTTCAGGTAGGAATAGACCTGCGGGACGTGCGGCCGGAACAGGCAGAGCGTGCCCTTTTTCAGGATCTGCTTCCGGTTGTTGAACCAGAATTCGCCGCTCCCTTCCTGGATGTAGAGCAGCTGGTAATCCTGGCGGCCTTTGGTACGTTCGATCCGGATCCGGTTCACGTTGGGGTCAAAGTAATTGTATCCGCTGCAGTTGATGTGGATCGGATCCTCCGATACGATGTCCGTATACAGGGGGTTCGAACCGTT
>CADBQM010000086.1 GCA_902796795.1 uncultured Eubacteriales bacterium | reverse complement strand
TTGTACTCAGTTGTACTCACCACTCTATCTGAAAAATCCTTATTTTTCAAGGATTTTCGCCCATGTCGCGCCGCTTAGGAGGCGGACGCTCTATCCTGCTGAGCCACGGAGACTTGATTATTTGCCGGCAGTGCCTGCCGGCTTATTTAGCGGCGCAGCTCGCCCATCAGCCAGACGTGGGCTTTCAGGCGCGCGCCGTTCACCGGCTCCCCGGTGAGGTCTTTTGCGGAAACGGCGATGCTTAAGGGCATCCCGTTCACTCTAACAAGGATAACATAAAAATCTTCATTTGTCAGCCCGTTTGTATAACGTTCGGACGAAATGATCTTCCCCATCAGGTAGTAGCGTTCGCTCTCCATGCCGTGGGGCATGAAAAAGCTTTCGACAACGGTAAAAATGTCGGTATCCCGCAGGCGGTCGATCGCCTGCTGATAACGCTCCTGCTCCTCTTTTTCGAGGGCCATCCGGGCGTTTTCGTCGCCCTGGCCGGCTTCCTCGATCAGATGGTCGTGCGCGCGCGCTTCGTTCGGCTTCAGGACCTTCTCCGTCTGCATCAGCGGAAGGATCACGGTGGCGTCCGAAGCCAGCGCGGAAAAACACACCTTTTTAAAAGGGGCGTTCCGGCGCATGGGCTCGGAGATCAGGTTCCGGGCGGCATCGGCGACGTTGGTCACTGCGAAGATCAGCGCCATACCCATCCGATAATCTTCGCACATGCCCGTATAGGCGTCGCGGGCCGCCTGCTTTTCCACGCTTAAATATGCGTCTGAGGAGACCATCGAAGATTTCAGATAGGGGAAATAATATTCCGGGACCAGCTTCCCGTGTTCGTCCATCTCGCCGGCGACCAGGATCCCGGCCTTTCCGGCGATGTCCCGTTCCGCGACCGCCAGGTTGGCTTCTCCGTCTGAAATGGCGTGCGAGACCACACTTAAGTGGTCCGGAGCCTCCTGGACCCAGGCGATCAGCCGGTCAAGCTGTCTTTTTCCGAGTGTTCCGGAAAAACCGATGGAACGTAAAAACTCATGCATGGATCATTCGGCCTTTTTCGTTTTGGGGATCAGCACGCTCTTCCCGCCCATGTACGGCCGGAGGACTTCGGGGATACGGACGGAGCCGTCCGCCTGAAGATTGTTCTCCAGGAAGGCGATCAGCATCCGCGGCGGCGCGACGACGGTATTATTCAGCGTATGCGCGAGGTACCTGCCGTCCTTGCCGTTCACACGGATCTTGAGCCGGCGCGCCTGCGCGTCGCCCAGGTTCGAGCAGCTGCCCACTTCAAAATATTTCTGCTGGCGCGGCGACCAGGCTTCCACGTCCACGGACTTGACCTTCAGGTCCGCAAGGTCGCCGGAGCAGCACTCCAGCGTCCGGACCGGGATGTCCATGGAGCGGAACAGGTCGACGGTATTCTTCCAGAGACGGTCGTACCACATCGGGCTCTCTTCCGGGCGGCAGATCACGATCATCTCCTGTTTTTCAAACTGATGGATGCGGTAAACACCGCGCTCCTCGATGCCGTGCGCGCCCTTTTCCTTGCGGAAGCAGGGCGAATAGGAAGTCAGCGTATAGGGAAGCTCCTCCTCGGGGATCATCTGGTCGATGAACTTGCCGATCATCGAGTGCTCGGAAGTACCGATCAGGTAAAGGTCCTCGCCCTCGATCTTATACATCATCGCGTCCATTTCCGCAAAGGACATGACGCCGGTCACGACGCCGCCGCGGATCATGAAAGGCGGCACACAATAAGTGAAGCCCCGGTCGATCATGAAGTCGCGCGCATAAGCGATCACGGCGGAATGGAGCCTGGCGATATCGCCCATCAGGTAGTAGAAACCGTTGCCGGCGACGCGGCGGGCGGCGTCCAGGTCGATACCGTTAAAGCTTTCCATGATCTCGGTGTGGTAGGGGATCTCAAAATCCGGGACGACGGGTTCGCCGAAGCGCTCGAGTTCCACGTTCTCGCTGTCGTCCTTGCCGACAGGCACCGAAGGATCGATGATGTTCGGGATGACCATCATCTTCTGAAGCAGTTCCGCTTCTACGTCCTTTTCTTCCGCGGAGAGTACGTCCACGCGTTCCGCGTCCCTTCCGATCTCTGCCTTAACGGCTTCCGCCTCTTCGCGCTTTCCCTGCGCCATCAGGGCGCCGATCTGCTTGGAGAGCTTATTGCGTTTCGCACGCAGGCTTTCCACCTCGCCTTTGATCTCGCGGTTCCGCTTGTCCAGGGCGATGACTTCGTCCACGAGCGGGAGCTTGGCGTCCTGGAATTTCTTACGGATGTTCTCTTTGACGAGTTCCGGGTTTTCACGTACAAATCTGATGTCCAGCATGTTGGTTACTTCCTTATTTTTGCTCTATTCGCGTATTATATCGGAGCGCTGGTAAAAAGTCAATGAAACGGGACGCGCCGCCCGCGCCGTCCGCTTCCGCCGGATCATTTTTTTATTCACAAAATCGTTTCTTTCGAAAATTCCTTGAAAACAGCCGTTTCTTTTTTGTTTTTCCACATCATCCACACTGTCAACAAAAAAAGCTGTTATTTGAACACGCCGGACAGCTGCGCTTTTTTTCAGTTTTTATGCGCTTTTCAGGACCGCCTTTCGATTTATCCACCTTTTCCACATTCTTCACTTTATTTATCGACCGTCCGGGAGGGATGCGCGCCTCTTTTCATTTCTTTCTTTTATGCTATACTACATTTCACATATACAAAACTGCATACAATTCGTGACTGTATCCATGTACTGTCCGGTACGTGAAAGGCGTAATAATCCATGAAGAAACTATCTCTGCACTCTGCACTGCAGAATGAATATATCGAACTTCCGGTCAGCTTTATCGACCGTTTTATGCCGCAGGCTCCCGAGGCTGCGCTGAAGCTGTACCTTTATCTTCTCCGCGCGGTGCGCGATCCTTCTATCCTTCTGTCCGTGAATGACATGGCGGATCTTTTTGACGTGACGCCGAACCAGATTCTGAAGGCTTTTTCCTATTGGGAGAGCTATGGCCTCCTTGCGCTCGACATGCACGGCAGCGAGCTCGGCGGCATCCGTATGCTGCCCATCCCCGCGGAATCCGTTCCGGAAGAGGCGCATACTGCCCCGGCGCCGGTAAAGGATGCGGAGCCTGCCGCCCGTGTGCCCGCACCGCAGGAGCCCGCGCCGCAGGATTACCAGGAAGTCTACGCGGAAGAAGCCTTCGGCAACCTGCTGAAGCTCATGGAATGCTATACCGGAAAACCGGTCAGCGCCGTGCTTCGCAGCGCCATCGCGGACTGCTATCTGATGTTCGACCGCCAGACCGATGTCATGGAATATCTGCTCGAATACTGTGCGGAAATGGAAAAGACTTCTCCTTATTATATCCGCACCGTCGCACGGAACTGGAAGGAAGACGGTCTGGATACGCTGGAGAAGATCCGCGCGGAACGTACCCGCCAGAAACAGGAATCCTCCCGCTACGCCCGGGTGCTCAAGGCTTTTGGCCTGAACCGCCGGCTGATCAGCGAAGAGCGTGCCTACTGCGACCGCTGGGAGGCGGATTTTTCCGAGGAGCTGATCCTCGAAGCCTGCCGGCGCACGGTCATGGCCATCCACGAGCCCAGCTTCCAGTACGCGGACAGCATCCTGGAAGGCTGGAAGGGGAGCAACGTCCGGACGCTCCAGGACGTCGCGGAATATGACAAGCTCCGTACAGCCGTCCGGCAGAACCGGAACGGAGAAGAAAACGCCGGCCGTGAGAAGCCGGCCGAAAAGACCGCCAAGCGCTCCTCCTTCCACAATATGGACGAACGGAAGGGAAGCTACAGCACGCTGATCCCCAGCCTTTACGAAAGGTAAGGATGCCATGGCACTGACGAACGAACAATACCAGGCGCTGATGCGCATCTATGACGAGC
>CADBQM010000085.1 GCA_902796795.1 uncultured Eubacteriales bacterium | reverse complement strand
GCGGCGGAGCGTTTCCAGACGAAGGTGATGACCAATGAGGAGATCTACAACGATCCGGAGATCGAGATCGTGGTCAACCTGACCAACGTCTGGAGCCACTATGAAGTGACGAAGGCCGCGCTGGAGCACGGCAAGCACGTCTACAGCGAAAAAATGATGGCGGAGAACTACTTCCGTGCCAAAGAACTCTATGATATCGCAAAGGAAAAGGGCCTGCGGCTCGCGATGGCGCCGGATACCTGCCTCGGCGGCGGCTATCAGACGGTGCGGAAGCTCCTGGACGACGGCGTGATCGGCGTTCCCTTCGCGGTCAATGCCTACGTGGTCCGCAGCTATCTGCAGGCAGGGCCGAAGGTCGGCCTGAACAACGTCGTGGTGCCGGGCGGCACGATCCCCTTCGATATGGGCGGCTATTACCTGAACGCGATGATCACCTGCTTCGGCGCGGTGAAGCGCGTGAGCGGCTTCTCCACCTATCTGAAGAAAAAGTTCTCGCATCCGGCAAACCCGCGCTACGGCGAGGATTTCCTGATCGACGATCCGGAAGCGCCGAACCTCATTCAGGCCGCGCTTGAATTTGAATGCGGGGTGCTCGGGACGCTGACGGCCTGCGACTACGGGACGAACGTTTTCCCGGAGGAAGGCCTGATGATCTACGGGACCAAGGGCAGGATGTTCTGTCCGGATCCGAACACCTTCGGCGGCCCGGTGAAGCTGCGCGTCGCGGGCGACAGCGAGTGGCGCGAGATGCCGCTCTTATTTGCCTACAACGGCACGGAGCCTTATCCGGGGACGGCGGACGATAAGGCCGCGCTTGGCTGGGAGACCTCCCGCCGCGGCGTCGGCGTGATCGACCTCGCCTGGGCGATCCTGAACGACCGGCCGCAGCGCCTTTCGAACGAACAGGGCCTGCACATGATCGAGATCATTCACGGCGTCGTCTCGGGCTGCACCACCGGTCAGTACTATGAGATGACCACGCATCCGAAGCGTATGGTCCCGCTGCGTCCCGTCTTTATCGGCGGCGATGCGGAAGCGGTCTTTGACGACCGTTACGGCGCGGACTTTGACGCAGAACCGAAGTGGAGCCTGTAAACCGGGCCGGCAGCGCATTTTAAAAAGCCGGACAGCCGGCAGCGGCGTGATCAACAGGAGATAAGAAAAATGGAAAATAAGATCAAGGCAAGTTTTATCGGGATCCTCCCGAATATGAGCCCGGAAGAGACCTGGGAGACCCTGGAGAAAGTGGCGAAGATCGGCTACCGGGCGACGGAGAACGCGTTCCGCTACTGCCAGCTTCCCGGCGCCAGCTTTGAGGACAACTTAAAACACCTGAACGATATCGGGCTGGAAGCGGTGGACGTCGGCATCCACAACGGTGAAGCGCTCCGGAAGACCGGGGCCGCGGAACTCATCAAAAACGTACACCGGCTCGGCGTCGATAAGGCGGTCATGTTCCACGGCGCTGCCTACTACCGCAAAGGCGGCAAGGTCGTGACCTACGACGAAGTGATGGATGAGATCGAGTTTCTTCAGGAAACGGCGCTCGCATGCAAAAAGGAAGGCGTCAAACTCGCCTACCACAACCACGACCACGAATTTACGACGTATTTTGCGGGCATGACGGTCCATGACATGCTGCTTGCCTATGCACCGGATCTTTATATGGAGCTGGACGTCGGTTGGGTGACCTATGCCGGCCTGGATCCAGTGAAGACGATCGAGCGGCTCGGCAGCCGGATCGCGCTCATGCACTTCAAGGACTTCCTGCCGGGCGGTCCTGTAAAGCACACGGTACCGATGCTGGATCCGGAGCTCATTAAGACCTATGACATGCCCAACTTCTGCTCGCTCGGCAGCGGCGTACTGCCGGTGCACGATTGCCTGAAGGCCTGCCTGGACATCGGCATCGACGTCGTGAACGTGGAGCAGGATTTTGCGCACGTGCTTTCGCCGCTGGAGATCCTGACCGCGGATTACCTCGTTATGAAGGAATCCGGTCTCGTGTATTAAAAGGACTCAGCCTGCGGACAGACAAAAAACAGAGAACTAAAACCAGCCCCCGGGATCTGACAGTGGATCCCGGGGGCTTTATAAAGCAGCAAAAACAATATCAGGGATAAAGATACAGATACACGTCTTCTAGATTTACCGCAGCTTCTCTAACGTTTCCGCTCTCTGGCTTTGTGTCAGAAATGATCTTTACATGAACCAGGCCGTTCCGCTCCCCGACAACGCGGTTCCTTAAGAAACTGCGGTTCAGCTCCGGGTATTCTTCCCGCGGGATCTCCGTTTCCCAGATCGCGCCGCTGACGGCCTCGATCACCTTATCCGGCGACCCGGCAAGCACCGTTTCCCCTTCTCGTAAGAAGATGAGCTCCTTTGCGATCTGTTCAACATCGGAGATCACATGTGTGGCAAGAATGATCGTTTTCTTTTCCGCGATCGAATAGATGTAGTTCCGGATCTTCAGCCGTTCTTTCGGGTCCAGGCCGGCCGTTGGTTCATCGAGGATCAGGATCTTCGGATCGTTCAAAAGTGCCTGAGCCAGCAGGACCCGCTGCTTCATACCGCCGGAGAGCGCACGCAGCCGTTCATTCGCCTGTTCATACAGACCGACAAGTTCCAATAGTTCGCGGATCTTATCTTTTGCCTCTGCCTGGCTGAGTCCTTTTAATGCCGCAAAATAAAACAGGAAACGTTTCACACTGAAACTGTCGTATAATTGCTGCTGCTGCGGCATGTAGCCTAGAATGCTGCGATAATCACTGCCGAGCGCGGTAATATTCCGATCTTCATAACAGATCTCTCCGGTCGTCGGCGCGAGATTCCCGACGATCAGGTTCATCAG
>CADBQM010000084.1 GCA_902796795.1 uncultured Eubacteriales bacterium | reverse complement strand
TATTCATTTTTCCCTTCTCCTCCTGTTTTGTCAGTTCCAGTCTACGTATTCTTTGATGAGCGATATGTTTTTCCTGTCGATGCCGAAAGTTTTCCCTTCTGCCTCAACGGTGATCTCCGTTTTATCATAGGCAGTGAGCACGGCTGTCAGTTCCTTCTGTCCGTCGACCGGCTGAAAGAGCCGGATCTCGATCTTTTTCTGAAGGTTCCGCTCAAAGTCACGGTCCTTCCGGACCGGGCGCCCGAGGCCCGGGCTCGAGACTTCCAGCGTATAGGCGCCGTCGATAAAGTCGTTCGCGTCCAGGAGATCACTGACCGCGCGTGAAACGGCTTCGCAGTCCCCGATATTCACGCCGCCTTCTTTATCGATATAGTAGCGGAGATAATAATCCCCGGCTTCCTTCACGTATTCGCAGTCCACCAGGACCACGCCGTTTTCATCAAGGACCGGCGCGATCAGCGCCTCCGCTTTTCTCTCGATCTCCTCGTGTTTTGTCATGACTTCCCTTTCAACAAAAGAAGCGGACTCTTTGCAAGTCCACTTCAATCAACCATTACCGTGATGAACTATATCACATAAAACAAGTAAAAGCAAGCATTATTTGTTAAAAAATGCGCTTAAATGCGCTTTGGAACGATCTCCGATCCGTTTTTAAAGATCGAATCCGCCGGGACCGTCCCCCGGACCATCGAAAGCGGATAGATCTGGGTGTTCCTGCCGACCACGGTGCCGGGGTTCAGGACGCTGTTGCAGCCGATCTCCGCGTAGTCGCCGAGCATCGCGCCGACCTTCTTCATCCCCGTATCCAGCGTGCGTGTGCCGTCCCGGAGGACGACCGGTTTCTGGTCGCCCTTTACGTTGGAAGTAATGGCGCCGGCACCCATGTGGCTGTGATAACCGAGGATCGAATCGCCCACATAATTATAGTGCGGCACCTGGACGCGGTCGAAAAGGATGACGTTCTTCAGTTCCGTGGAATTGCCGATCACGCAGTCATCACCGACCAGGGCCGAACCGCGGATAAAGGCGCCCGGGCGCACTTCCGTCCGGTGCCCGATGATCGCCGGGCCGGCAATATAATGGTTCTGGAACAGGACCGCGTCCTTCGCGATCCAGACGTCATCCGCCGGATGATCATATTCTTCCGCGCTCAGCCGGCTGCCGAGCTCCAGGATCAAGGCCTTGATCCCGGGCAGCGCTTCGTGCGGATAGGTAAAGCCCGCAAGATATCCGGCCGCTGCCGTATGTGTAAGATCATAGAGTTCCCCGATCGTATACATGTCTTACCTCACCTTCTTCAGATGGCCGCTTTCCTTCATGGCTTCGATGATGCTGTCCACGGCTTCCCGGCAGCTTTCTTCTGTATCGGCTTCCGCCATGACCCGGAGCACGGGCTCGGTCCCGCTCGCGCGGAGCAGCACGCGGCCGCGGTCCGAAAGGGCTTCTTCCGCCTTCTTTTCCGCAGCGGTGACGGCAGGATCCTGAAGCGTCGCTTCCTTATCATCTACTTCCACATTCTTCAGGATCTGCGGGTATTCCACGACGTCCTGTGCGAGCACGGAAAGCGGCAGATGCGTGTCGATCATGACGCCCATAAGCAGGATCGACGTGATGAGGCCGTCGCCCGTGTGCGCGTATTTGCGGTAGATGATATGGCCGGACTGCTCGCCGCCGAGGAGATAATCGTTTTCTTTCATCTCCTCGTAAACGAAGCGGTCGCCCACCGCGGTCTTCTTATAATTTAAGCCGGCCTTCTCAAAAGCCTTGTAAAGGCCGAAATTGGACATGACGGTCGTTACGATCATATTGTCGCGCAGCAGTCCGTTCTGCATCAGGTGCTTCCCGAGGATATACAGGATCTTGTCCCCGTTCACGAGATTGCCCTGTTCGTCGACCGCAAGGCAGCGGTCCGCGTCGCCGTCATAGGCAAAGCCCGCGTCCAGCTTGTTCTCGCGCACGTAGGCCTGCAGCGCTTCGATATGCGTGGAACCACAGTTGCGGTTGATATTGAGGCCGTCCGGTTCCGCGGAAAGGATCGAAGTCTTCGCGCCGAGCGCATCAAAGACCGCGCGGCCGATCATCCAGGCGCTGCCGTTCGCGCAGTCCAGCGCCACGTGGTAATTTTCAAACGAACGGGTCGCAAGCCCTGTCAGGTAGCCGATATAGCGGTTCCGGCCGGAATAGAAGTCGATCGTCCGTCCGATCTCATCCTCCGTCGCGTAAGGCGGCGCCGGGATCAGGCCGTCGATATAATCCTCGATCGACGCCTGCAGTTCGTCGTCCATCTTCTCGCCTTCATGGTTCAGCAGCTTGATACCGTTGTCATAGTAGGGATTGTGGCTCGCGGAGATCATCACGCCCGCGTCGAAGTTCTCGGTCCGCGTGATATAGCTGACACAAGGCGTCGTCGTCACGTGAAGCAGATAAGCGTCCGAGCCGGAAGACGTGATGCCGGAAGCCAGCGCGTTCTCATACATATATGAAGAGCGCCGCGTGTCCTTGCCGATCACGATCCGGGCCGCCTGCCCGTTGTGAAAACGTCTGAAATACCAGCCAAGATAACGTCCGGTAAGAAAAGCATGCTCTGCAGTAAGGTCTTTCCCGGCCTTGCCGCGGAATCCGTCGGTTCCGAAATATCTGCCCACGATCCCATATCTCCTGTCATTTGAATCGCCGGCCTGCTGCATAAAGCAGCCGGTCTTTTTAAGCCGGCTCCGTACGATTATACAAAAAGCATATCCGGGTGTCAAGGCGCCTTGAATTCGCCGCTGTTCCATTGTAAAATAGCCGCGTAAGGGAGGTTTACCGATGGCATTTGACGGTATTATGACGGCGGCGCTCCGGGACGAGTTTTCCCGTCTCCTGACCGGCGCGCGTGTTTCAAAGATCCAGCAGCCCGAAGAGACGGCGCTGCTCTTCCAGTTTAAGACACAGGAGGGGACCGTGAGGCTCCTTCTTTCCGCGAACGCCTCTCTCCCCTACGCTGCGGTCGTTTCGGAGAACCGGACCGGTCCGGACGAAGCGCCGGCCTTCCTGATGCTGCTTCGGAAACATCTTGGCGGCGCCCGCCTGCTTTCCGTGGAACAGCCGCGCTTCGACCGCGTCCTCCTGTTTCGTTTTGAACACCTGAACGAGCTCGGCGATCCCGAAGATAAGCAGCTCATCCTGGAGCTTATGGGACGCCACAGCAACCTGATCTTTACAGAAAGCGACGGCAGGATCCTGGACGCCATCCGCCGGGTCCCCCCGACGATGAGCAGCGTGCGCACCGTCCTGCCCGGAAAATATTACGAGCCCGCCGACGTCCGCCTGAAGGAGGATCCCCGCGGCCTCGACCGCGCCGCTTTTCTCGCCGGAATGGATGGGAAAAGGACGCTTGCGGACGGGATCTTCTCCCGATTCAGTGGTTTTTCGTCCTCCGCTTCCTCCGAGCTCCTGTTCGGCAGCGGCCTCGATCCCGACCGTTACATTTCGTCCCTGTCTTCTTCGGAAGCCGTCCGCTATGCCGACGTTTTCCTCGCCTACATGGAGAAAATCGAACATGCAGAATTCTCCCCCTGCCTGGCGCTCGGCCCGCACGGGGAAGCCGAAGAATTCTCCGCCATGCCGCTGAAGAGCTACAGTGCCGCGGGAAAAGAAGTGCGGCCGTTTGCCTCGCCTTCGGCGCTTGTCGTATACGCGCTCGGCGAACGTGCTTCCCGCGTCCTCATGCGGCAGCGCGGAAGCTCCCTGAAGGCGGTCGCGGAAACGAACCTGAAGCGGGCGGTCCGGAAAAGGGAACTGCTCGAAAAGCAGCTGGCGGACACGGACGGCCGTGAAAAAGACCGCTTGTACGGCGAGCTGCTGACTGCTTACCAGTACCAGTTAAACGCAGGCGCGTCTTCTGTTACCGTGCTGAATTATTATACGGATACCGAGATCACGATCCCTGTCGATAAAGATCTTACGATCTCCGAAAACGCGCAGCGCTATTACAATCGTTACGCGAAAGCCCGCCGCACCCGGGAAGCGACCGAAAAGCTGCTGCCGGAGACCGTTTCGGAATGTGAACATCTCGAGAGCATCCTCTCGGAGATCGCGCTTGCGGAGGACGAGCAGACCCTCGCCGGGATCCGCCGGGAAATGGCGGCGGCCGGCTACCTGCATTCCGGAAACGGCAAGGCAAAGAAAGAACGCAGCGTTTCAAAGCCGTATCACTATGTTTCCTCCGACGGCTTTGATCTTTACGTCGGAAAAAACAACCTGCAGAACGACGAGCTCAGCCTGCGCTTCGCCGGGAAAAAGGACCTCTTCTTCCACGTAAAGAAGGCGGCAGGTTCCCATGTGATCCTGAAGACGGACGGAAAGGAAGTGCCGGACCGTGCTTACCAGGAAGCGGCGTCCCTGGCCGTTTATTATTCCTCGCTCCGGGAAAGCGGCCGCGGCGAAGTCGATTACGTAGAAGCCGGCAGGCTGAAAAAGCCGGCCGGCGCGCGGCCCGGCTACGTGATCTACCACACCAATTATTCCATGGTCGCGGAGGCGGATCTCTCCGGCCTTACAAAGCTGTCCTGATCCGTCCCGCCGTCATTCCGGCCGCCATTTATAGCCGAACGGATGTTTGACATCCCCCGCTTCCTGTGATAGTCTAAAGAAAAAGGATTACCCGCATCTTATGCGGCCATATGGAGGTTCTTATGAAGAAGAATCTGCGTACACTCCTCATCTCCGGCGGCATCTTCATCGTCGCCGCCGCCTTCACCATCTTCTGCGGCTTCACAGTTTCCCGGCTTTCCGCCCCGCGCGGCGGTGAAAAAGAAAGCACGGCGGAGACGGAACCGCCGGAAAGCACCGAAGAAGCCGAATCCCGTACGGAAGAACAGACTTCTTCGGAGACGGAGCCCGAGCAAACGGAAACGGAAACACTCTTTTCCGACGGCGTGATCCACGAGCTCTCCGGGACACGCCTTCAGGGCATCGCTTCCACCTATTCCGGCGAAGTCATGAACTATCCGCTCGATTCCCAGCGTGACAACAAAAACCGTCCGGAACAGAACGTCCGGCTCCTGCAGGAATTCAGCGACCGCTTCGGCGAAGGCAAGGTAAAGATCTTCGGCAATACCGAAGTGAACGCCGCCTACTTAAGTTTCGTGCTGACGACCGAAGTCGACATGAATACTTCCGTCCTCCTGGATACCCTGAAGGAAAAGGACGTAAAGGCGCTCTTCTTCGTCTCTCACTCCTACGTCGAGGCGAATCCCGAAGTCGTCAAGCGGATCGTGGAGGAAGGCCACGAACTCGGCAGCATCGGATCCCAGCAGGACTGCCCGATCTCCGAGCTCTCTCTGGAACAGCAGTCGACGGATGTGATCGCGCTGCAGCAGGAAGTCACCGAACTTACCGGCATCCGGATGACCAAGTTCTTCTTCAGCTTCAACGCCTACAGCAACCAGACCCTCGCGATGCTGACCGAGATGGGCTACACCGTCTGCTTCTACAGCGCGAACTACAGCGACCTCGACAAGAATGCCGTCATCAATTCCGACGAATTCCTGACCGACATGAAAGAACGCCTCCATCAGGGCATCGTCTATTCGCTGCATACGACCAACACCGCGACCCTGGTAATGGTCCCGCAGCTGATCGATTATCTGAGGAGCGTCAGTTTTACGCCGGAACTCCTGTAAATAATCGAACTTTTGTTTGCTTTTTTCCGCCGGGTATGATATATTCATACCAGAACATATGATCGGGAGGCAGCCATGGCAAACGGCAGCATCAGCGCCAAGCAGCGCGAGATCCTCAAATTCATCGAAAGCCGGATCCTGTTGAAGGGTTATCCGCCGTCCGTGCGCGAGATCTGCGACGCCGTGCATCTGATGTCGCCCTCTTCCGTCCATGCGCACCTGAACACGCTGGAAAAGAACGGCTATATCCGCCGCGACCCTACGAAGCCCCGTGCCATCGAGATCACGGACGAAAGCTTCCGCATGGTCCGTACGGAGAGCATCTCGATCCCCGTCGTCGGCCGTGTCGCAGCAGGCGAACCGATCCTCGCGGAAGAAAACATCGAAAGCTACTTTTCGATCCCTTCGGAATATGTTCCGGCCACACAGAATGATATCTTCGGTCTGGAAGTCAAGGGAGAAAGCATGGTCAACGCCGGCATCTTCGACAAAGACCTCCTGATCGTGGAATCTGTCCACAGCGCGCGGAACGGCGATATCGTCGTCGCGCTCATCGATGACTCCGCCACCGTGAAGACCTACTACAAGGAAGACGGCCATTACCGCCTCCAGCCGGAAAACGATACGATGGAACCGATCTACACGGATCATGTTGAGATCCTCGGTAAAGTCCGTTCTCTCTTCCGTCCCGCCGTTTTCTGAACTTTACTCATACAAAAAGATCCGCCCGGACGCTTTGCCGGGCGGATCTTTTTTACATTCCGAGTTCTTCTTTTGCGACGCGTTTGCCGTCGCGCCATATTCTTTCCAGGTCATAGAAGAGCCGGTCTTCGCTGTTGAAGATATGCACGATGATATCATTGAAATCCAGCAGGATCCAGGTGCTGCCGCGTGTTCCTTCCACCGCGCGCTTTTCACAGCCGGCACGGCCGAGCGCTTCGTCGACACTGTCCGCAAGCGCCTGCACCTGACGCTCATTGTCGCCGCTCGCGATGATAAAATAATCCGCAAGTACGCTTACGGAACGGATGTCCAGTACGACGATATCCCTTCCCTTTTTGTCATCCAGTGCCTTATAGGCAAGTTTTGCCATTTCCAGTGCTTCCATCAGTTTCCTTTCTCTTCTTTCTTCCCGGCTTTCAGTGCCTTCCTGTACCAGTTCACGACTGCTTCCGTATTCGGGTCGACCGCAGCCTTGTCTTTGGAGCGTACATATTTCAGCGTATCCTCCGCGATCCTGAGGACCGTACGGTCCAGATCCTGAAATGCAAGCGCGCGGATCTCTGAAAGGTTCTCGGCGCGGTCACGGTTCGGTTCGATATAATCCGCGACAAATATGATCTTTTCCAGCAGGTCCATGTCCGGCCGGCCCGTCGTATGGACGAGGATCGCCCGGCGGATCCCGGCGTCCTTCACGTGGAAGCGCGCCTCCGCAAGGTAAGCGCCGAGCTTTGAATGCAGCAAAGAAGGATTCTGCTTCTCCGCTTCATTCACCGGCAGCCGGTATTTCTTCGCGAGCTCGACCTTTTCGTCGTCGGGGATCTCCTTCGCGCAGTCGTGCAGGATCCCGGCAAGGTATGCCCGCTCCATATCTTCTCCGTAGCGCATCGCGAGACAGCAGGCGGTATAGGCCACGCCGAGCGTATGCTGGTAGCGTTCCCTGGAAAGCTCCCGCTTGACCGTCTTCTTAATGTCCGCGTATTTTTCGGATATAATCATGCGTCTTCTCCGTCATCCAGATACAGCCTGTTATCCAGAATGTATTGTTCTACTTTTTCCGGCACCAGGCCGCGGATGCTT
>CADBQM010000083.1 GCA_902796795.1 uncultured Eubacteriales bacterium | reverse complement strand
AAGGCAGCCTGCGACGATCAACACCTTCAGCCTGCCCTTCTTTTTATACGATGCAAGCCGCAGGATCTCGGCAATGCTTTCTTTTTTCGCGTCCCCGATAAAGCTGCAGCTGTTGATCACGGCAATGTCCGCCTCCGCCTCATCGTCTGTGAGTTCGAAGCCGGCATCCGCGATCAGCTTCAGCATATGTTCACTGTCGCTCAGGTTCTTGTCGCAGCCGAGCGAAAGGAAAAACAGCTTCATTCCTCTTCTTCCGGGACGGGCGCTTCCTCTTCTTCGTACACTTCTTCGGCCGCCGCTTCTTCTGCTGCGGCAGCTGCTTCCACGGCTTCGTCGCTCAGGATATGCACCTTACCGGAGAAGAGTTCGTCAACGGCAACGGAGAGGTTCTTTTCTTTTTCCTGTGACGGAACGAGCGGTTCCGAGCCGGAATTGATCTGGCGGGCACGTTTTGCCGCGGCGATCACGAGAGAATAACGGCTGGTGATCTCTTTGCCTTCCGCCGTCTTGGTATCATTCATTTTGGAGATCATTTCCTTGTAGGAAGGGTGAAGCATGCTCATTTGTTTTCCACGATCAGCGCAAGTTCTTCCGTTATCGACGAAAGCAGCCGGCGCCGCTCCTCCATTTCTTTTTGTTTATTGATGATGAGGCTGTGCGTCTCTTCAATACATTTTTCAAGATCGTCGTTGACCGGACAGACGTGATAATAGGGCGCGTATTCCGCTTCGACGAGGGCCCGCTTCATCCTGTTCCTGATGACGTCTTCCGTCTCCGTCCCGCGTTTTATAAGGCGCTCATAAAGCGACCGCGCATCCGGCGGAAGGATGAAGATCAGGAAGGCTTCAGGGAACTTCTGGCGGATCTTCAGGGCACCCTGGACCTCGATCTCGAGGATCACGTTCTTCCCGCTTTCCATTTCGGAAAGCACATAGTCTTTCGGCGTCCCGTAGTAATTGCCGTTGTATTCGGCGAACTCCAGCAGGCTGTCCGAAGCGATCATGTTCTCGAAGGCTTCCCGGGTCCGGTAAAAATAATGGACGCCCTCTTCTTCTCCCGGCCGCATGGCGCGGGTCGTCGTGGAGATGCTCAGTGAATACAGGTCGGGATAACGCTTCAGAAGCTCACTGACGACGGTACCCTTGCCGACGCCGGAAAAGCCTGAAATAACGATCAGCAGTCCTTTGTTTTGCATGATCTTTCCTCGCTCATATAGTCCTTAAATTATAGCTGAATCATAAAGGCTTGTCAACGTTCCCCTGAAAGCGCCAGCCCGGCAGATAACGGTTTTTGAGCATCGTGCCGCTCTTTTTAGCAAAGCCCAGCGGATACCCGGAGACCGTAACGAGGACGATGCCTTCACGGACGCCGTCTTCCGGCGAAAGTTCAAGTGTTTCGCCTTTCAGATAACGGAAAACACGCGGGTCTTCCGGCGGAAGGTCCAGGCGGTTCGGGAACTCTCCTCTGTAGAGCGCCATCGCCAGCGCCTGTGCGGGCTCAAAACGCTTCGTCTTCTCTTCGCCGAGGAACAGGCCGTTTCGAAGCACGCGCAGTCCCTTCAGTTCTTCATCCGGGAACGCCGCGAGATACACGCGCCCGTTCCGTACGATATAGGGGCCCTTGGAAAAGCGCTGAAGCGGCGCCAAAAATGCTGCTGTTTCCGGCGACAGCCGTGTGTCTGAAGAACGAACGGCCGCAGGCATCGCGTCGGCGGAAGCGCTGTTTTCGGCTTTTTTAAGCAGCGCCGCAAAATGGCCTTCTCCGCGCATCCGGTGCGGATAGATGCGGATACAGCCGGAAAGCTGCGGATCCCCGCTATCCGTCTGATCCGGCCTGCCGGGAGCAAAACCGCTGTAACGATCTGACAGCGGGACGACAGAGAGCGCAGGATCCAGCTGTAGCATGTAAGATACGATCTCTTCGTCTTCCAGCGGCGAAAAGGTGCAGGTGGAATACAGGAGGTATCCGCCGGGCGCCAGCATGCGGACGGCATCCTTCACGATCTTCCGCTGAAGGCCGGTATAAAAGGCTCGTCCGTGTTCTTCATAGCTTCTTACGACGGAACTGTCCTTCCGGAACATGCCTTCGCCGGAACAGGGCGCGTCGATCAGGATATGGTCAAAAAAGCCGGGAAAACGTTCCGAAAGGCGGGACGGGTCTTCGTTCAGGATGACGGCGTTTTCCGCGCCGAAAAGCTCCAGGTTCTTGATGAGTGCCTGCGCGCGGGCATTGCTGATGTCGTTTGCGAACAGGACGCCGCGGCCCCGGAGCCTCGCAGCGAGTGCCGTACTCTTTCCGCCGGGCGCCGCGCAGAGATCCAGTACATAACGCGCATTTTCCAGCGGCATCAGAGAAGCCGGCGTCATGGCGGAAGGCTCCTGCAGATAAAATAGCCCGGCATGATAATACGGGCTCAGGGCAGGACGCAGGGCTTCGTCATAGAACCATGCGCCTTCGACCCAGGGCACGGGATCGTCAGTCGGGATCACGGAGAGCCGGCTGAATTCCTCCGGGCAGATCTTCCGCGTATTCAGGCGCAGGCCGTTCTCCTTCGGAAGCCTGTAAGTCTCAAGAAACGCCGCATATTCGCTGCCGAGCAGCGCCTCCATCTCCGTCAGAAAGGAGGACGGAAGACGGAGCCGCCCTCCTGCTTCCGCCGTACGCGGTTCTTTTTCTGTTTTTACGTTCTTTTTATTCTTCGGCATAAGAAAAGCGGGCTGCACGCCTGCAGCCCGCGTCATCCTCTTTTATTCGTCTTCTTCCTGGTCTTCTTCCTCTTCGTCTGTTTCAAAGAACGGAGCTGCGGGCGCTGCCGGTTCTTCCGGTTCGTTCACGCCGTTCAGCTCGTGCTGGTTCTGTTCGACGATGTTCAGATGCTCATTCAGCGTGGAAAGCGTTTCAGAGAAACGGTTCTGGCAGTCTTCCCGCGCGCCGGAGAGCAGGAGGCGCAGGTTGTCCAGCATGTCGTTCGTATAGGCCAGGGCGCCCTGACGGACCGCGGAAGCTTCGGCGGAGGCGTTTTCCAGGATCTCCTTAGCCTGGTCTTTCGCGTCCTGCAGGATCTCGTTGGCTTTATCGTACGCCATCCTGGTGATCTGGTTCTCGCTGACTAGGTGCTCGGCATAGGCTTTTGCCTGTTCCTCGATATCCTGGGCCTTTTTCTTGGCGTCGCCGAGGATCTTGTCACGGTTGTTCAGCATCCGCTGATATTTCTTTACTTCTTCCGGCGTATACTGGCGCAGTTCGTCCAGATATTCTTCGATCTGTGTCCTGTCGACGATGATACGGGTGTTTGAAAACGCCTGCATCTTACAGCCGTCAATATACTCCTCGATATCACCGATCACCTGCTCGATCCGATTGCTCATCATTACACCTCATTTCCTTGATTCATTTTATTTCTGATCCTGTCTGCTACAAATTCCGGGACAAACGCGCTGATATCCCCGCCGAAACGCGCGACTTCCTTCGTGATGCTCGAAGAAAGATAGGCGTATTCCAGGCCGGTCGTCAGGAACACCGTGTCGATATCCGGTGCCATCTTGCGGTTCGTCTGCGCCATCTGGAGCTCATACTCAAAATCGGTGACCGCGCGCAGGCCGCGGACGATCACGTGGGCGCCCAGTTCCTTCGCGAAGTCGATCGTCAGGCCGGAGAAGGAACATACGGTGACATTGTCGAGATCGTTCAGCGCCTCACGGATCAGTTCTTCCCGCTCTTCTACGGAGAAAAGCGGCTTTTTGGAAGAATTGTTCAGTACCGCTACGTAAAGATGGTCACACATGGCAGCTGCGCGGCGGATGATATCCAGATGTCCGTAGGTCACGGGATCAAAGGATCCCGGATACAGTGCTGTTGTCATATGGTTTATTCCTTATCTGTCTGACCTGCGTAAAAAAACGTGTTTGTTGGTCTTGTACCTTTTCTCACGGACGACGGAAAAGCCGCATTCCGCGGCATCCGGCAGGACCGTTTCAAGATCTGCCTCGACGATGACAAGGGTGTT
>CADBQM010000082.1 GCA_902796795.1 uncultured Eubacteriales bacterium | reverse complement strand
GCCGAGGAGACCAACAACGATCTCTATACCGCGATCGACCTGCTCCAGGACGTGCTGGAGCGCCAGCTCAGACGGAACCGTAAAAAGCTGATCGACAGGAAACAGAATACTCCTTCCTTCTCCCAGTATTATATGGAGGATCTCGAGGACGAAGACGGCGAAGAGGAAAGCATAAAAATCGTGAAATCAAAGCGGTTTGCCATCAAGCCCATGGATCCTGAAGAAGCCTGCTTCCAGATGGATATGTCCGGTCACAGTTTTTACGTTTTCTATAATGCCGATACTGATCTTGTAAACGTCGTTTACAAGCGGAAGGACGGAAACTACGGCCTGATCGAGCCGGAGTATTAAAATACAGTCACCCGCCATTCAGGATAAGCACCGGGCACCCGCCCGGAAAGTATCGACAAAATACCGCCGCGGCGAAAACCGCGGCGGTACTTTTATGTTTTCTTTTGGAAGCTTTGAAGCTTTTCCTTTATTCCCTTACGGACGCACTTCCTTTCCGCCCGCTTCGTTCTTCCTTGCCCCCAGGCTCTTGAAGAGTGCGATCTCCTCCGGATCATAAGGCGTCTTCCCGTCGTGCCGGAAGATATCATGCTGCCAGCGGGTGTAATCCAGTTCCTTACGGCCGCGGATGTCCTCCCAGGGCAGATAGTGCTGCGAATTGCCCGCAACGAGGCCCCAGTGATAGCTCGCGATCTTCTTCTCGAAATAAAGCGGCAGGTTGTCCTGTACAAAGTTGTCGAAGATCCGGTGCAGCCACTCGGTATTCGCCATCGGACGCTTCTCCCGCTCCAGCATCGCGACCGTCGCCTGTACGTCGCGGAAATTGCTGTACTGATGGAACGAGACGATATCGGAAAGATCGATCGCGACGCGCTCGATCTCCTCCAGCTGCTGCCGCATGTCGATACCGTAGTTCGGCGGATAGCGCCAGCATCCCGCGGTCAGCGGAGCGATCGGGTCGTAGGAACGCGCGATCTCGAACGACTGCTTCAGGTAAGGAATGCTCAGTCCGTGGCGGTTCGAATTGCCGGGCTCATTCCAGATATCCCAGATATCGATACGGGGATCCTGGCCGAAGCGCCTGAACATGGCTTCCAGATAGCCGATGCACAGGCCGCGGTACTCCTCTTCGTCCCAGTAGGTCCAGCCGACCTCTTCCTTTTCTCCTGTAAACGGGCTGTTCGCGTGCCCGCTGTGATAGCCGAGATCGAATTTCTGAGGTCCGACTGGGCGGCGGATCGTCGGATCCTTCGGCCGTCCGAAATTGACGCAGTCATTGCCGATCACCGGCATCATGCCGATGCCGCGCTTTTTCAGCTCGTCCAGGAATTCATCCAGAAAATCCAGATGTGCGTCGCCGTCCAGTACCCACCAGTTCATCCCGATGAACATACGGACAGAATTAAAACCAAGCTCCTGCAGCAGGTCCAGTTCCGGCCGTACGACCTTCAGCGCGTCCTCGCGGGTATCCCGCTGCCAGATCGACAGGCCGGGCGTGCAGGACGGTACATAATTGATGCCCATGATCCACGGCCGTGCGTCCCACCACTGCCATGCTTCTTCCGGGGTCCAGCGTCTTTTCATCTTTTCACCTCTAATTTAGTTTTGGCGGAGATCCTCTCCCGCTTCAGGACTGCCGGGAGATCTCCTGCCGTTCTGCTCTAAAAATATCAGAGCTGCGGCGGAATTACAAGAGGGTTTTCGGGCGTCAAACGTTAAGACGGATCGCTTTTTCTGTTTCGCAGTAGATGCAGCGGCAGATCGTGCGGCCTTCGGCGTCCGTTTTCCCGGTCGGCCGGTAAAGCGGCGGGAGCTCCTGCTCCGTCCCGGAGATACAGCGCGGGTTTTCGCAGACCTCTCCCCGGATCCCCTCCGGCTTCACGCTTTCCGTACGGATGCGCTCCAGCCGTTTTAAGTGGTCTCCGTTTTCGCCGGCCTGTTCGAGCAGGAAGAGGATCAGCGCCATCCGCATGTATTTGCCGTACAGGGCTTCCTTGAAATAGCAGGCGCGGATATCGCCGTCCACGTCAGTGCTGATCTCGTTCACCCGCGGCAGGGGATGAAGGATCCGGAGGCTGTCTTTCGCGTTCTCAAGCATCGCCGCGTTCAGGATGTAGCTGTCCTTCAGGCGCTCGTAGACCTCCGGGTCGTCAAAGCGTTCCCGCTGCACCCGGGTCATATAGAGGATGTCAAGCGACGGCAGGGCGTCCGAGAGGGACGTCGTCACCTCGTAGGGAATGCCCTTCTCCTCCAGTTCTTCCGTCACATAGGCGGGGATCTTCAGTTCTTCCGGGGAGATGAAGACGAAACGGGTACCCGGATAGCGCTGCATCGCATGGGTCAGCGAGTGCACCGTACGTCCGTATTTCAGGTCGCCGCACATCCCGACCGTAAGGCCGGTCAGGCGTCCGCACTCCCGCCGGATCGTCAGCAGGTCCGCCAGGGTCTGCGTCGGATGCAGGTGGCCGCCGTCGCCGGCGTTGATGAACGGGACGCCCGCCTTCCCGGCAGCGACGAATGCCGCCCCTTCCTTCGGGTGCCGCATGGCGATGATGTCCACGTAACAGCTGGCCATGATGATCGTATCGGAAACGCTCTCCCCCTTTGCCTGGGAGGAGGACGAAGCGCCGGTCACGGAAAGGACTTTCCCGCCCAGCTCCGACATCGCGGCTTCAAAACTCAGCCGGGTCCGGGTCGAAGGCTCGAAAAACAGTGCGGCGATCTTCTTTCCTTCGCAGGCGTGCGCATACTGTTCCGGATGGGCGATGATGTCGTCCGCCCGGTCCATGACAGCGTCCAGTTCCTCCACGGAAAGGTCTGTGATGTCGATCAGGTGTCTCATCTTCGCTCCTTACGCTCTGCCGATCCAGCTTTCATCCGAGGGATCATTGCGGAAGGCAAAGAGCTTCGCCGCGTCCTCTTCCCGGATGTAGCCCTCCTCCACCGCCGCGCGGACGGTCGTGTCAAAATCGGTCAGCGAAATGTTCTTTACGTTTGCCGCAGCCAGGCGCTCCAGGCCCTTCTTCATGCCGTAGGTGTAGATCGAAACGATGCCGAGCACCTCCGCGCCGGCTTCCCGGAGCGCGTCCACGACCTCGATCACGCTGCCGCCGGTGGAGATCAGGTCTTCCACGACGACGACCTTCTGGCCTTCTTCCAGCTTCCCTTCGATCCGGTTCTGGCGGCCGTGGTCCTTATTCCCCGAGCGTACGTAGCCCATCGGAAGGCCCAGCAGGTGGCCGGTGATCGCCGCATG
>CADBQM010000081.1 GCA_902796795.1 uncultured Eubacteriales bacterium | reverse complement strand
GCTCTCCGGCTCCTCTTCGAGGTATTCGCCCGCGTCCACGTATTCGTTCTTGAACATGCTCATCACGAGGTCCAGGAACTGCAGGTTCTTGATGACGACGAAGATCACCTCGCCGGCGCTCTGCTTCTTGAAACGCTGGTACTCCTTGTAGATCTCGTTCACGAAGCGGATGATGTCGCCGCGGTCCTCCGCCGCTTTGAAGCGGGAAGTCGCCGAGGAAAGGACCTCGTAGAAGTCCTCCGAAAGGTCGTCGCCGACCAGCTTGTCGCCGTCGATACAGTAGACCCGGGCGTTCGTATTCAGGATCGCGGAGACCATGTATTCGTTCGCAAGCATGTTGGACATGCGCTCGTTCGCGCCGCAGATCAGCAGATTGTGCCGGCGCTTCCGGTCGATCGTGATCGCAAACGGCGGCGCCACCTTGATGAGCTCGCCCATGTGGATCTTCACCGGCAGTTCATCCGTACGTCCGATACCAGCTTCCGCAAAGTAGTCGAGCAGGCCGGTGGTCCTGCCGCCCTCAAAGGTCTGGAGTTTCGCGGGAACGTCCGCAAAGCGGCTGCTGATCTCCTCGAGCAGTTCACGCTGCGTCTTCGCATCGCAGTAGGCGGCGCGGAAACCGATATTCTGCTGCTCCGTATAATCGAGGTTCATGACGGCGGTGCCGATCGGGCCCTTCATCATGGTCAGCGCCTTCTGGTCGTTCTGGTCCGAGAAGAGGTAGCGTGCGTCGTCCTCGCCGCATTTCATGCCGATACGGATACGCATCTGCTCGATGGTGCCGCGGGAAAGCGTCAGATCGGAGATGACCTTCGTGGACTGCGTGGCCATCAGCAGATGGATGCCGAACGCACGGCCTTCCGTAACGATCCGCTTGGTCAGCTCCGCGCAGTTCATCGCGACTTTCCGGTTGCCGGCGTCGTTGAAGAGGATCTGGAACTCGTCCATGATGACCAGGATCCTGGGCAGCGTCTTGCCGGTGATGTCCCGGTAGCCGTTCAGGCTCGTCGTGCCCGCTTCCTTGAACAGGGCGCCGCGGTCTTCCATCTCGGAGACCAGTTTTTCCAGGATGCTTTCGCCGAACTCCTGCATCGCGTCGAGTGCGAGCAGCTGGATGTGCGGCAGCGGGACGGACTCATAAACCTTGAATTCCGTACCACTCTTGAAGTCCATCAGATAGAGATGCAGCTGGTCCGGCGTGTAATTCAGCATCGCGCTCATGATGAGCGTATGCAGGAAGGTCGATTTGCCGGAACCGGTCGCGCCTGCGATCAGGCCGTGATGCGAAGAACCTTCGCCGAAGGTGATGCTCACCAGGCTGTCGCCGTCGCCTACGCCTACCGGGATCCGAAGCACCTTTGCGGAATCCATGGAGAACAGTTCGTCCTTCAGGATATCGCGGAAAGAGAAGCCTTTCTTCTTGATCGTCTCGCTCTTCTCCGCATACTCGCGGATGAAGCGCTCGGCCGCCTCGCCGGAAACAGGTGCCGGGACGTTGATCTGCAGGTTATAGGGCAGCATCTCATAGTGGCCGTCCTTGTAGTCCATCGATACACAGTACTTGCGCATCTGCTCGATCCGCTCGTCGATATTGTCGTAGCGGGAGTAGGCTGCCGCGGGATCGTGGCAGATAAGGACAAAGACGCCGCACTTGCTGCCGTTCCTTAAAATGTTGTTTAAGAGGTCCACGCTGCGCCCGTCCATCCCGGCCGGGAAATCGTAAAGCACAAGCAGCGTGACCGGCTCCGCCCGGTTCGGGGTGTTGATATTGTAGTCCAGGAAGCTCTGGTAACGGTTGCCCAGCTTTTCCTGGATAAAGTCGTCGATCTGGCCGTTCAGCGCCCGCAGGCGGTCGGTCATGGCTTCCTGGCTGGTATAGATCTTCTGGTCGAAGGTATCCGGCGACTTTTTCCGGAAATCCAGGAACGGGATGACGCTGTTGCCGCGCTGTTCGCTGTCGAAAATGCACACGTTCACCTTCGTCACCGGCAGATAGGAAAGCAGGCTCCAGATCACGTGGTGCGTGAAACGGCGCATCTCTTCCTTGTTCTGCTCCGGGCTTTCGAGCAGCAGGTTGAAGCTGTTCCTGAGGTCAAAGGTCAGCGGCAGCTCCACAAAGCTGCTGTTTTCGGTACTCCCCCGCTTTTCGACGCCGAAGTGTTCGACGATCTTGTCGAAGCCCACGCTGTCGGAGAAGATGTCGGCCGGATACAGGACGCTGCCGAGCGTGATCATCTCGGGGAAGCCTGCCTTGACGTCCGGCGTCTTTCCGTAGGTCTCCCGGTAGGCGGCGGTCATGGCGTCGATCTCGGCAAACTGCGTGTTCAGTTCCGTCATGTCCTCCGCGTCCGCCAGCTTGCGGATCAGCGGCGAGAACGCGATGCCGCGGTTCTGGATGCCTTCATAGATCAGCATGTATTTGCTGAAGAACTTGGCAAAATCGCCCTTTTCCGGCATCGGATAGTAGGCAAGCGGAAGGCCGCGGTAGAGGAAATCCTGCTCGTTCTGCTGGACGGTCACCGAGAGGCTCACGACCTCAAGCAGGTTCTGCTGGAATTCCCGGGAAGCATCCGACGTGTCGGCCGGCAGGTACGAGATCAGCACATAGATGCCGCATCTGCTGCCGTTCCGGAGAATGTTCCGAAGCTCGCCGAGCGTCCGCTCGTCAAAGCCCTTCGGGAAATCAAAGAGCAGCAGGAATTCCGCGTCCACACTGTAGTCGGGATTCGCCTTCGCGTATTCGAAAATGTTGTCGTACTGGTTGCCCAGGCGGTCCTGCAGGATGCTGCCGATCTTGTCGTTCAGGCGGTTGATCTCCTGCGTGATCTCGTCCCGGTTGACCAGGAACTTATCGCCGAAAAGCTCCGGCAGCTTCTTCCTGGCGTCGAAGAACGGTGATACGCTGTTGCCCCGGTTCTCCGGGTCCGCCACACGGAAGCAGAGCTTGGCCACCGGGCAGGCGGAAAGCACGCCGAACATGATGGAATGCATAAAGGACTGGACCGCACTCGTGTTGGAACGGTCGTTCTGGATCAGCCAGGTCGGCGCATCCGTCACCGACATCATGATCGGGAAGCGGATATCGCTGCCGGAAAGCAGCGGTTCACACTTCTGCTTGATCACGCTCGCGACGACCGGTGAAGAGACCATCAGGTCCACGGGATAATCGACAAAGCTCATATTCAGGACCTCGTCCTGGACTTCCTTCGTCGTATTGACCTTGTAGACGTTGCCCGCGTAATGCGAGATCATGGTGCTTAAGTACTGGACGAGTTCGTCCGGCAGGATCGCGTCCAGGTCGTCGTAGATCTGTCCGGCAGTATGATCGATCGCCGCATTGTAGATCTGGTACTGGCGCTGTACGGCCTGGTCGTGGTCGGTCTGGGCTTTCTTAAAGCCCTCTTCCCGCCATTTCCGAAGCTCGGTGATCCGTTCCGTCGTCACCTGCGGGAGGACCTGGCGCATCTCCTGGACGAAGGAATCGACCGTATTCTTCAGGATGATCAGTTCCTCATAGTCCTTCTTCCGTTTGGAGGAGAACAGGTAGTTCAGCCCGTTGATCAGCCCCGGCAGGATGTCGCTCGTGTAGCGTGACGTCAGGAGCGTATAGTCCTTGCGGATCTGGTCCATGGCGCTGAAGTAATCGGTCGCGCTCGCGTATTTTTCGCTCGTCATCCCGGCGAGGATCTCTGCCCTGCGGTTCCTGGTCTTTACATAGTATTTGTCCAGCGTGCAGAGCTTGTGGTCCAGGCTCTCGATATCCTGCCGGATCTTCTCCGCGTCGGTGAAGGTCTTATTCGACTGTTCCCGGATCGCTGCCACCTGCTTGTTGCATTCCTGGTCGTAAGCGGTGCGCGTATCCTGCAGGGCTTTCTCGATCTGGGCATTCTGCTGCTTATTGGCGTTCTGGACACTGTTGATCATGGCCTCTGCCCGATCCGCGAACGCGTTCAGGTCCTGCAGCAGTGATATGATCTCATTCTGGGCGATCGCCTTCATT
>CADBQM010000080.1 GCA_902796795.1 uncultured Eubacteriales bacterium | reverse complement strand
CGAAAGGCTGCTGGCACTGGTGCGGGAGAAGGACTATTTCGTGCTGACCACCAACGTGGATCACTGCTTCCAGCGGGCGGGCTTTGACAAAAAGCGCCTGTTCTACACCCAGGGCGATTACGGCCTGTGGCAGTGCAGCGTGCCCTGCCATCAGAAGACCTACGACAACGCGGAGACCGTCCGGGCCATGATTGAGGCCCAGGGCTTCGTCATCGCGGAGGACAGGGCGCTGACCGTGCCGGAGGGCGCCGCGCTCAAAATGACCGTCCCCACGGAGCTGGTGCCCAGCTGCCCGGTCTGCGGCAAACCCATGTGCATGAACCTGCGGGCGGACGACAGCTTCGTGGAGGACGAGGGCTGGCACCGGGCCGCGGAGCGGTACGAGAGCTTTCTGCGCAGCCGCGGCGGGAAGCTGCTGTTCCTGGAGCTCGGCGTCGGATATAACACCCCGGTCATCATCAAATACCCCTTCTGGAACATGACGGCCAAAAACCCGGAGGCGGTGTACGCCTGCGTCAACTACGGCGAGGCGGTGTGCCCGGAGGAGATCGCCGGGCGCTCCGTCTGCATCGCCGGCGACGTCGGAGCGGTTCTGGACCTGCTCTGAAGCGTGTCCCGGGGCGTCGGCGCGAAGTCTTTTCAAAAGCATCAAACGGTCGGGCGTTTCTGCCCGACCGTTTGTCTTTTTTCTGACCGCGCGCCGGATCCGTTACGGATCCGTTACCCAGCTGTATTCGAGCCACGACTCGCCGGCGTTGGATTCAAGGACAACCCTGAAAGACGGTAATTTCTCGGCGGCCTGTCCGGTCGGCATAACGATCGTGATCGTGTCGCTCATTCCGTCGATCCACGGCGCATCCCATGGGTAGCCGTAAACCGGTCCCGGCGAATCTCCGGCATAGATCGGCCTGTTCTGATTCTCATAATCGTACCCGTTGGCTGAGATGAACTGCAGCGGCAGGTACTCCTGCGTCAGGTAACCGTCGGTGATATAGAACCCGCAACAGATGTCATGCAGCAGCGTATCATAGCTTTCGGCTTTTGCCCAGACGTCAACGTGACAGGACTCCCCGGGCGATACGGTCTCCGGCAATCCGCTGAAACCGCAGGAATAGCTGACAAACCAGGGAACGTCCTTCTTGTCAACGCGGCCTACCACATCGGGATCATACCGATAGGACGCGTGGTGCTCGTAGAGCTCTGCGTCAAACGTGTTTTCGTACTGTCCGTCCGCGTCTGTGGAATCCTCACTGGATTTGAAACCGGAGTCTGTCAGCACCCATTTCCCGGGTTTTGCCAGGTCGATCGTGATCTCCGGCATGGTGATCACGAAGGGGATGGAAAATTCCGGCTTGTCCGTATCCATATCCGCGTCCGGCTTGAAGAATTCCACCGTGTGCGGAAAGCCCGCCGTCATGAACCCGATCAGCGTGGAGGCGTCCCGGATGCTGCCGGACTCGGGCCAGGTGCCGCTCCAGTTGCTTTTCACCGCCGTATCGTTCAGAGGCGCGAACCGGAACCGGTATCCCGTGTACTGAGATTTGCCGCCAGCGGGGATCTTCTCCTGTATCGTGATCGTGATCCTGGAATTATAGTAGTCCTTGACGGCGTTGACCGCCTGCAGCTGGACTTCCTCGCTCTTCCGGATCAGGTAGTTCTGAACGCTCGTGAGCACGGCGGGCATGGTCTTTTCTTTCAGAAAGGCGACGTATTCGTCGATCATCTTTTCTTTTTCGGCTTCCGTGAAATTCGGGACGCGCTTGACCGTGACGCCGGGCGTATCGGACGCGACCTCATACATCTGTTCTGCGGTGAGAGCGAAGAACTCGGAGGCGTATTCTCTGAATCCGGCCTCCAGCGCGGCGACCGCGCCCTCCGGGTCGCCCGGATCCTCTTCGATCGCCCGGATCACCAGCTCCCGCCAGTCCTTCGCCTTCATCAGCCTGTGGGCCCAGGGCGCGGAGGTGAAGCCCTCGTTGTAATGATGATAGATGAAACCGACGTCTTCCAGCCTGGTGGAGCGCGCTTCCTCCGCGAAGGCCGTCAGCATTTTGTCGATGACCAGGACCCCGCCCATGCCGACGGAAAGCGCGCCGCTGCCGACGGTGGTAAAGGCGTCCGCCCAGTAGGTCGTGACCTTGCTGCTCACGTCCCGGATCAGGTTCAGCACGGCGCCCTTGTCCGCGCCGCCTTTGATCTCATCTTTCGCGACCTTCAGCAGATTCGTCGCGGTGGAAACATATCCGAGCGCGGAGAACAGCGTCAGGTTCGTCTTGGGGATGCTGGAATCCAGCCAGTCGGGCACTTCTCCGAGCGTCGCGATGTTGATCGCGTTGTCCAGCCTGTCCGCGTAATCGTAGAAAACGTCGGCATACTCGAAGGCATACGCGGACAGGTCCTTCCTGACGCTTTCGTCATCCGCGGCGATCCTCCCGGCAAACTCCATGGCGGTCGCCTTGTCCATGGTCAGGGCGGAGTCCAGCACGTCCGTTACCAGAGCGTTCCGGCGCCCCTCGTTCTCCACGCAAAGCGCGCCGTACTCGGACAGATGGTCCGTATAGATGACCAGCTCCCGCTTCCCGGCGTCCACTTCGAACAGGATGTCCTCCCATTCGCCAGTCTCGGTATTCTTATACTTTGCGCCGACGCATTTGGCGGGATCCTGCCCTTCCTCGCAGTAGCCCGCGTCATACGGGATCCGGATCGTGATATAGTCCCCCAGCTCGTGCTTGTCGCCGAGCCGGATGTCGTATACGTCGATCTTGTACCCGTCCTCCGGATGGTCCTCGCTCTTCCCCTTGGTGACGGACAGCTCCGCTTCCCCGTCGAGGACGAAGTCACCGACGTCGACCGTGACGCCGTTAACGTGAGCGCTGGTGTTTTCCGGGGACAGGACCGTGCTCTTTTCCCGGCTGGCCTCTCCGCCGCTCTTTTTCGGCACGGGGGTCGGATCGGTTTCCGCGCCGCCGCCCCCGCCCGCGCCGCCGCCTGCGCCGCCGCAGGCGGAAAGCAGCAGAGAGAGGACCAGCAGG
>CADBQM010000079.1 GCA_902796795.1 uncultured Eubacteriales bacterium | reverse complement strand
GTTTCCGGCGCCGTGCATACGACAGGCGACATGCTCCGTCCCGCGCTGCAGCTCATCAAAACGAAGCCGGGGATCCGTACGGTCTCCTCAAGCTTCCTGATGGACTGCCCGAACAAGTCGCTGGGCGACGACGGCCTGCTGATCTACGCGGACGGCGTCGTCGTCCCGAACCCGACCGCCGAAGAGCTCGCGGAGATCGCGGTGACCGCCGCCGATACCGCCCACGACCTCTGCGGCATGGAGGTGCCGAAGGTCGCGCTCCTCTCCTTCTCGACGAAGGGCAGCGCAAAGCATGAACTGGTGAATAAGGTGCAGCAGGCGGTCGAGATCGCGCACAGGCTCCGCCCGGACCTGCTCCTTGACGGCGAGATGCAGTTCGACGCCGCGATCGTGCCCGAGGTCGGGGCTTCGAAGGCGCCGGGCAGTCCGGTCGCCGGTCAGGCGAACGTGCTGATCTTCCCGGACCTGCAGGCCGGCAACATCGGCTACAAGATCACCCAGCGGATCGGCGGTGCGGAAGCTTTCGCCGTCCTGCAGGGACTCGCGAAGCCCTGCAACGACCTCTCCCGCGGCTGTTCCGTAGAGGACATCGTGAATACGGCAGTCTTTACCGTGGTCCAGGCGCAGATGAACGAATAATAACCGTTAAGGCACAGAAAAAGACGGCTGCAGCAAGGCGCTGCGGCCGTCTTTCCTGTTGTCCTTCTATTTCTGTCCGGGCTGTTATTCCGCTGTTTTTCTCTTTGCGAGGATATCCTTGAAGTCTGCCGCGGCAAAAATGCTGCAGACCAGGACGACGACCGCGCAGATGATCGTCAGGATCGACGGATATTCAATGGCCTTGCTGCTGTCCGTAAAGTGGACGATCACGCTGAGGATCAGCGCAAAGATCATCGCCCATGCGGTGTAGGTGATATTCAGCGCCATCGCCTTCGACGCGCCGATCTTGGAGATCGCCTTGTAATAGAAAAGATAGGAGACCGTCGCGAACAGGCCCGCTGCCGCGATGATCAGGATGATCTTCCACGAACCCTGGAAAAGGCTCACGGTAAATGCCCACGGCGCCAGGCCGCCTTCCCTGAAACCTAACAGCCCCAGGATCGGGAGGATCGCCGCACCGTAAACGACCGCCGACGTCGTCTGGCGGATCTGAAGCGCGTACTCGTCCGTCACTTCCGGGTCCTTCAGGCACTTCGCCAGGATGACCGCTTCAATGCCCCAGCCGAACGCGCAGAGCAATGCGCCGAGGATTCCCAGCAGATAGTTTCTAGGTGCCAGGTCGGTCGAATAGCTCAGGCCGTACACGCCGAGGATCGTCAGGAGCAGGAAGACCCACTGATACCATTTCATCTTCTCTTTCAGGAAAATGTAGGCCAGCACACTGCCGATCGCCGGGAAGATCGCGCTCGCGATGGCGGCGATCGAAGCGCCCATGTACGTCACAGCCAGCACGTAGCCGGTCATGCCGATCGGTCCGCCGATGATCGCGGCGATCACGACCCACTTGCCGCTCTTCGTCTTAAACAGCGCACGGAAAACACCGCCGAGCTGCCCACGTGCGCCGTTGAAGATCCACGAAAAGATCGCGGAGCACAGATCGTGCAGGAACGTACTGATGAACGGCGCCAGGAAGATCGCTTCCCCGACGTTGTTGACGAGCGGGCTCATGGAAAGTGCAAAGCCGATGATAACGGTTTCCAGTGCCCAGGTAATGGCTGCAAGGATTCCAGCAAACATAGACGTTTTTCTCCTTCACAAAAATACCTACTATGTAATACACATATACGGCATATTTGTCAACTATTGATTGATAACATATTAACAGAATGGTTGTCGGGCGTCAACGGATGAACATGGCGTCCCCAAAGCTGAAAAAGCGGTATCTTTCCTTCACGGCTTCCCGGTAGGCAGCCAGTACGTGCTCGGTCCCCGCGAGCGCGCTGACGAGCATGATGAGCGTGGACTTCGGCAGATGGAAGTTCGTGATCAGCCCGTCGATCACCTTAAAGCGGTAGCCCGGATAGATGAAGATCTCCGTCCAGCCGGAACAGGCGCTGAGCGTCCCGTCCTCTGCCGCCGCGGATTCCAGTGTCCGGACGGAAGTCGTTCCGACGGCGATGATCCTGCCGCCGGAGGCGCGGATGCTGTTGACGATCTCTGCGGCTTCTTCGCTGATCTCGTAATACTCGCTGTGCATCTCATGCGCTTCGACCGTCTTCGCTTTTACGGGACGGAAGGTCCCGAGCCCGACGTGCAGCGTGATCTCCGCGATCCTGACGCCCTTCTCCTTCAGCCGCGCGAGCAGTTCTTTCGTGAAATGCAGGCCGGCCGTCGGTGCCGCGGCGGAACCGTCGTACTTTGCGTAGACCGTCTGGTAGCGGTTTTTGTCCTTGAGTTCGTGGGTGATATAGGGCGGCAGGGGCATCGTTCCCAGCCGGTCCAGAAGTTCCTCAAAGATGCCTTCATAAGCAAAGGAAACGATCCGGTTGCCGTCCGGCAGCGTTTCTTTGATCGTTCCCGTCAGCAGGCCTTCGCCGAATTCCACGACCGCGCCGGTCCTGAGCTTCTTCCCCGGACGCACCAGCGTCTCCCAGGTATTCTCCCCGGTCCGCTTCAGGAGCAGGAGCTCCACGTGGGCGCCGGTATCCTTCTTGACGCCGTAAAGGCGCGCAGGCAGTACGCGGGTATTGTTGATGACCAGGCAGTCGCCGGGCATCAGTTCGTTTTCGATATCGGAAAAGACCGCGTGGCGGACTTCCCCGCTTTCCCGGTCGAGGATCATCAGGCGGGACGCATCCCGCTTTTCCAGCGGGTCCTGCGCGATCAGCTCTTCCGGGAGCTCATAATCAAAGGTACTTACTTCCATCTTCTTCTCCCCTGATGCAGGGACCAGTATGATCGTTCCCTGCTCAGAACGGCAGTTTGTTAAAGAAATTCGCGAGCGGCTCGATCACGTCCGAAAGATTCTTGATCGCCGTGTTCAGCTGGTCAAAATCCACCTTGTTGATGTTGTCGAGCGCTTCCGTGACGGAATCCGTATTGGCGCTGACGAGTTCATTGATGTTGTCGAGTGCCTCCGTCAGCGAATCGGAATTATCCGTGACCAGCTGGTTCACATTCTTGATCGTTTCGCTGAGCGAATCGGAGTTTTCACTGACCAGCTCATTGATCTTTTCTACCGCCTGGGTGACGGAGTCGGTGTTGGTCACGACCAGCTCGTCCACG
>CADBQM010000078.1 GCA_902796795.1 uncultured Eubacteriales bacterium | reverse complement strand
TCCCGCAGGACGTTCGGCGAAAAGACCGCGTCCAGGTAAACGGACATCAGGTTGTCAAAATCCTTCTCGTTCGTGCTCGCCACCGGATAGACCGTCTTCTCGTTGAAGGTGATCGCGTTCAGGAAGGTATTGACGGAACCCTTCAGAAGCTCCACGAAGGGATCCTTTAACGGATAGCGCTCCGAACCGCAGAGCACCGAGTGCTCCGTGATGTGCGGCGTGCCCTTGCTGTTCTCGACGGGGGTCTTGAAAGCGATGCTGAAGACACGGTTCGTGTCTTCGTTCTCCATGAGCAGCAGGTGTGCCTGGCTCTTTTCGTGGCGAACGATCCGCACCGTCGTGTCGATCTCTTTAATGTACTGTTCTTTGATCAGGGTGTATTCCTGCGGAAGCCGCATATTCCCTCCTGTAGATCATTTTTATTTCTGTTTTTTCCTGCGTTCAGCCCTTCATCCGGAGGACGTCGCCCGGCGATACCTGTTCCGAAAGCCGGATGAACAGTGCCTCACCCGCATGCGGGCAGTTTTCCATTGCCTGGCCTTCCGCGTTTTCGATCCGAAGCACGGAGGCGCTCCGGTCTTCTCCGTCCGGCCGCATGATCTCGATCCGGTCCCCGACCGCGAACTTGTTCTTCTGCGTCAGGGCGAACATCCCGTCGGGCCGTGTTTCTCCGGCTGTTCCGAGGTAGATATAGTTTCTTTCATAGGTCGCGCCGGAAAGGATCAGTGCGTTCTCATCCGGCCTGCCGAAATAAAAGCCCGTCGTGAAGTCCCGGACCGTGCATTTCTGCACTTCCTCCTCAAGTTCCGGCAGCAGGGCTTCGTATCCCGCGGGATCCTCAAAACAAGCGTCGATCGCGCGGCGGTAGGCCCGCGTCACGCTCGCCACATAAAGCGCGGTCTTCATCCGGCCTTCGATCTTGAACGAATCGATGCCGGCTTCCATAAGTTCCGGCACGTGCCCGATCATGTTCAGGTCCTTCGAGTTCATGATATAGGTACCGCGTCCGTCTTCCTCGACCGGGAAGTACTGGCCCGGGCGTTTTTCTTCCACGAGCGCGTACTGCCAGCGGCAGGGATGCGTGCAGGCCCCGCTGTTCGCGCTCCTGCCGGTCATATAGGCGGAAAGCAGGCAGCGGCCCGAATAAGAGATGCACATGGAGCCGTGGACAAAGCACTCGATCTCCGGTCCGTCCGGCAGCTTTTCCCGGATCTCCTGAAGTTCCGCCAGTGAAAGTTCCCGCGCGGCCACGACCCTTTTCGCGCCGATCATATGGTAAAAGCGGAAGCTTTCATAGTTCGTACAGTTGGCCTGGGTAGAGATGTGGATGTCTGCTGACGGGATCAGTTCCTTCGCAAGCATGAGGATACCGGGATCCGAAATGATCAGTGCGTCCGGAGAAGCGCTGTCAAGCTCCTTCAGATATGCCCGGGCTTCCTCGATATCCGTGTTGTGCGCAAAAACGTTCACGGCAACATAGACGCGTTTTCCGCGTTCGTGCGCGTAAGACACACAGTCCGCAAGCTCCCGGATGCCGGCGTTCTTCGCGCCTTTCCGGAGCGACAGCGAGGCGCTGCCGATATATACCGCATCCGCGCCGTAGCGGATGGCGGTCTTTAAGATCTCGGGGCTGCCGGCAGGCGCCAGCAGTTCCGGTTTTTTCCTTTTATTCATCTTTTTCTTTCTTCCGTGAGATCAGAAGGCCATCCCCCGCGGGGACCACCATCGATTGAAGTTCGTCTGCCGCGAGGACGCTGTCTAAAAAGCGCCGCAGGTTCTCGTGGATCGTCCGGTCCCGCCGGATGACGAGAAAGCGCGGATCCAGCATCCTTCCGCCGGCAAAAAGATTATCGCTGATCATGACGCCGCCCGGGGAAAGCAGGCGGAGGAGCTCCGGAAAGAGCCTTTCGTACTGCCCTTTCGCGCTGTCCAGGAAGATGAGTTCGAAACTGCCGTCCGGGAACGCGCTTAAACAGTCCTCCGCGGCGCCTTCGATGCTGTTTACGCGGGACAGGAAGCCCGCTTCTTCAAAATGGCGGAGCGCTTTTTTTCTTCTTTCCGGGTCGCGTTCGACCGTCGTCAGCACCGCGGCTTCCGGCAGCGAAGAAAGCAGGAGGATCCCGGAATAGCCGGTCCCGGTCCCGATCTCGAGCGCCTGCCGGATCATCTTTTCAGACGCAAAAAACGAAAGGACGGCCTCCTCTTCCTTCCGGATCAGCGGAACGCCTTCCCTCTCGTTTTCTTCACGCAGCTTTACAAGGACCGGGGCTTCCGGTCCCGCGACCGAACGCAGAAAAGAATCCGTACGGTCTTCACCCGTCATCCTTCTCCTCCTTTTCGGACTTCTGCCACTCCTGGTTCAGATATTTTAAAATATCCCGTGAGCTCATCGAAGAGCTGACGTTATAGGTCCCCGGCGCGATCCTGCACTGGAAGATCTTCGACTGCAGGAAAAAGGCGGCGCCGCTTTCGATGATCCGGTTCTTCTGAAGCTCTCTTCCGATCTGCAGGGTGCCTTCGCCCTCCCGGACGACCAGTGTATAGTTCCGATGCTCACCCTTTTTCTGGGTCATCGCCTTTTTGGAAAAGACCTGCTGTCCGAGCCGGAAGGCAAAAAAGAGCGCAAGAATGATCAGCGCCGTCAGAAGGACCGCGATCACGATCCTCAGGTAATGCAGCGCGTCTTTCCTTCTATCTTCGCCTTCGGCTCTTGCCATCAGACCTCGACCTCCATAATGACCGGAAGGATCACCGGGTGGCGCTTCATCTCGCGCCAGAGAAAACTGCCCAGGCGCTCGCGGACTTCCGTCCGGATGCGCACATAATCGACACGCCCGTCTTCGAGCGCCTCCTGCACCGCGTCGGCGGCGATATTCTTTGATTCATTCAGCAGTGCTTCCGCTTCCCGTACATAAACAAAGCCGCGGGAAACGATATCCGGGCCGGCCAGCACCGCGCCGCTGTTCTTGTCGATCGTCAGCGATACGACGATGATGCCGTCCTGGGAGAGGTTCTGCCGGTCGCGCAGGACGACGCTCCCGACGTCGCCGATGCCGAGGCCGTCCACCATGACGCCGCCGTGCGGGACGGTATCGTTGACCTGGCCCTGGGTCGCGGAAAGCGTGAGCACATCGCCGGAATTCAGCAGGAAGACGTTCCCCTTCGGGATCTGCATCTCCAGCGCGATCTCCGCGTTCGCTTCCCGGTGGCGGAACTCGCCGTGCAGGGGGATCGCGTACTTCGGTTTGGTCAGCGCGTAGATGAGCTTCAGTTCCTCCCGGCAGGCGTGGCCGGAAACATGCGTCGCCGTATTGATGATCCTGGCGCCCCGCATGGAAAGCTCGTTCATCACGCGGGCGACCGCTTTCTCATTCCCCGGGATCGGGGACGAGGAAAAGATCACGACGTCGTTCTTGCCGATATGGATCTTGCGGTGCTGGTCGGAAGCGACGCGGGAAAGCGCCGCCATGGCCTCTCCCTGGCTTCCGGTCATGATGATCACGGTCCCGGAGTCCGGATACTGGTCCAGCTCCTCCATATCGATCAGGACGTTGTCCGGGATCTTCAGGTATTCCATCTCGCGCGCCAGGCCGACGACGTTCACCATCGAGCGGCCCTCGATCGCGACCTTCCTGCCGTATTTCACGGCGGAATTGATGATCTGCTGCACGCGGTCCACGTTGGAGGCGAAGGTCGCCACCAGGATCCTGCGGTCCGAGAATTCCGAAAAACTGCTGTTGAAGGTCTCGGCGACGAAGCGCTCCGACGGCGTAAAGCCCGGCCGGATCGCGTTCGTGGAATCCGAAAGCAGTGCCAGGACACCGGCCTTTCCGAGCTCGCCGAGCCGCTGCAGGTCGATGTGCGCGCCGAAGACCGGCGTGTAGTCAACCTTAAAGTCGCCGGTATGGATGATCACGCCGGCGGGCGAAGTGATCGCGAGCGAGGCCGCATCCGCGATGCTGTGGTTCGTGCGGATGAATTCCACCTTGAAATCCCCCGCCTCCACGACGTCGCCGTAAGACACGATATGCCGTTCGGTACTGTCCGTCAGGCCGTGCTCCGCCAGCTTCTCATCGATGATCGCCATCGTGAGCCGCGTGGCGTAGACCGGGACGTTCAGCTGCGGCAGGATGTACGGCAGCGCGCCGATGTGGTCCTCATGGCCGTGAGTAATGAAAAAACCGCGGACACGTTCCCGGTTCCGGACAAGATAGGTCACGTCCGGTACGACCAGGTCCACCCCCGGCATATCCTCCGAGGGAAAAGCCAGTCCGCAGTCCACCACGATGATGCTGCCGGCGTATTCAAACGCCGTGATATTCATGCCGATCTGTTCCAGACCGCCGAGCGGGATGATATCGACCTTCCGCTCGGAAACATTGTCGTAATAGCTTCTTACTTTGTTTTTATGTGACAAAAATCCTCCTTCAGGATCAGGCGAATGTTGTATCTTCCGGCAGGAGCTCCGCGAAGATCTTCATCAGCGCGTCGACCAGCGCCTCATCCTCTACGGGCTCGTAGCGCGCTTCTTTTTCCTCCGCGCCCGAGACGTCCTTCAGGATCAGGCATTCGGCCTCCTCATCTTCCGTATCCTCCGACACCAGCAGGTAATCCGCGCCGTTCAGCCGGGTCTGCTCGATCACGACCAGTGTGACTTCTCCTTCGTCGGTCTGAAAAACCAGTTTTTCACCCATATCCTTTAATTCCTTAATTCTTCCTGATGCAGGTCCATATATTCCTTCAGGATCAGCGCCGCGGCGATCCTGTCGATGTACTGTTTCCTGTCTTTTTCCGCGACGCCGCTTTCTGAAAGGACCTCGTCCGCGGCAACGCTCGTCAGCCGCTCGTCCTGCAGTTCCACCGGAAGCCCGGTGCGCCGTTTGAGCGCCTCCATAAAAATGAGCGTCTTTTCCGTCTGTTCGGAATGTGTATCGTCCATATTGAGCGGCAGGCCGAGCACGATCCTGCCGACGTCGTTTTCTTTTGCGATCTCTTCGATCCGCCGGAACGTCTTCCTCAGTTTGTTCTCCTCCGTACGGAAGATCGTTTCATAAGGGGCAGACGTCAAAAGAAGGGCGTCCGAAAGCGCGACGCCCACGGTCTTTGCACCGTAATCCAGTCCCATGAGCCTCATAGGACGGTCTTGATATAATTCTCCAGAAGTTCGGTCAGGAGCTCATCCCGCTCCGCCTTCATGATCAGCGTACGTGCGTTGTTGTGGCTGGTGATGTACGTCGGGTCGCCGGACATGATATAGCCGACGATCTGCGTCACCGGATTATACCCTTTTTCCTTCAGCGCCGTATACACCTTTTCCAGCACGTCGCGGGCTTCCATCCGCCCCGTCTGCTCAGGGACCCGGATAAAACGTGTATTGTCAAGATCCGACATAACTCTACCTCCGCACGTTTATCATACTATTTTTTTACTGCGACTGCAAGCCTCAGGGGCGCTTTAGTTTCAGGATCCCGGAAGGCAGGACGGCCTCCGGCACGCCGCATACGAAGCGGTTCAGGCCGGCTTCTTTGGGGACCGCCGCCCGGAGGTATTCACGCGTATAGCCGCAGGCGTAAGGGATCCCGTCGATGACTTCCTCCGTTTCCGTCAGAACTTCTTTCAGCCCCGTTTTCTGTCTTTCGAGGTACGCGGCGGAAAGCTCCCGCGAAAGCGCGATGAGTTTCGCGGTCCGTTCCTTTTTCACATTGTCCGGGACCTGCCCCTCCATCCGGGCGGCCGGCGTTCCGGCGCGCTTCGAATAGGGGAAGACGTGCAGTTCGTAGAAGCCGATGCTTCTGATGAACTGATAAGATTCTTCGAATTCCTCTTCCGTTTCCCCGGGGAAGCCCGCGATCACGTCCGTCGTCAGCGCCGGGTCGCCGAAATACCGCCGGAGCAGCGCCGCCGCCTCGGCATATTCCGCCGGCGTATAATGACGGTTCATCCGTTTCAGCACGGATGCGCTGCCGCTCTGCAGCGAAAGATGGAAATGCGGGCAGAGCTTCGGCAGCTTCGCAATGCGCCGTACGAAATCTTCCGTCATGATCCGGGGTTCGAGCGAGCTTAACCGGAGCCGCGCGTCCTGAAGGGCCAGATGCACCGCTTCGATCAGGTCCGCAAGCGTCTCCCCGCCCGGGAGGTCCTTTCCATAAGAGCTCACATGGATCCCGGCAAGCACGAATTCCTTCACGCCCTGTGCCTGCAGCGCCGAGACCTCGCTCACGATATCCTGAACGGCGCGCGACCGCACCCGTCCCCGCGCATACGGGATGATGCAGTAGGTGCAGAAGCTGTCGCAGCCGTCCTCGACCTTGATATCGGCGCGCGTATGGGCGCTGAGCAGGTGCAGGACGGGCTTTTCCGCCGTTTTTTCTGCTGCCGCCGGCTCATCCGCCTCCGCTTTCTTAAGCCCGTTTTCCGCAATCATGCCGGCGATCACGTCCGCGATCTTCGCCTTATCCGCGTTCGCGACGATCCGGTCCGCGCCGATCGTTTCCGCCGGGTCCTTCAGGTGCAGTTCCGAATAACAGCCGCAGGCGATGACCGTCGCCGCCGGATTCTGTTTTTTCGCCCGGTGCAGCATCTTCCGGGATTTCTGGTCCGCGATATTGGTCACACTGCAGGTATTGACGATATAGAAGTCCGCGGCGGAAGAAAAAGGAACGATCTGTGCCCCTTCTTCCGTGACTGCCTGCTGCATCAGCTCCGTTTCATAGATGTTGACCTTGCAGCCCAGCGTATAAAATGCGATCCTGTATCCTGTGAGTCTCATACAGCTTGACTTTTCCCCGGCGATTGTCTACAATATTCCCGTGACAGATACCAATCAACAGGAGGTTACTGAAATGACCAGCGTTAAGATCTCTCTTAACTCCATCGATAAAGTGAAATCATTCGTCAACGACTTAAACGCCTTTGATTCGGACTTTGACCTGGTGTCCGGCCGTTACGTGATCGATGCCAAATCCATCATGGGCATCTTCTCCCTGGACCTTTCCAAACCGATCCAGCTGAACATCCATGCGGAGGAAGACCTCGACCAGATCCTGGAAACGCTGAAGCCCTATATCGTCGAATAAAGGCAGTTCATAACAAAGACCGCTCCGTTTACGGGGCGGTTTTTTTATTCGAAGCCCCGTCTTCTTTCCGAAACGGAGACGGTCACCGTCTCCCGTTCACGGAGCGCTTCTTCCACGAGCGGAAGTACCTCCTGTGCGATCAGCTGCTCGGAGGCCTCGATCGTTTCCTTTTCCGGCTTCGTGACCGGATGCCGTGCCACAAAGATCGTACAGCAGTCTTCATAAGGCAGGATCGACGTTTCGTAGGTCCCGATCTTCAGCGCAGTCTCGACGATCTCCTGCTTGTCAAAGGCGATCAGCGGACGGTAGACCGGCAGCGTACAGACGCTGTTTGTCACGTTCAGGCTCTCCATCGTCTGGGAAGCGACCTGGCCGACCGACTCGCCGGTGATCAGCGCAAGGCAGCCGTTCTCTTTCGCGATCGTTTCCGCGATCCGCATCATATAGCGGCGCATGATGATCGTCAGCTCGTCGTGCGGGCAGCGCTCATAGATCATGAGCTGGATCTTCGTGAAATTCACGATGTGCAGGCGCACGGGCCCTGTATAGCGCGAGATGATCCGGGCAAGCGTGACGACCTTCTCCTTCGCGCGCTCCGAGGTATAGGGCGGCGCGTGGAAATAGACCGCGTCGAGCGTAACGCCGCGCCGGGAGACCATGTAGCCCGCGACCGGCGAATCGATGCCGCCGGAAAGCAGGAGGAGCGCTTTCCCTGCGCTGCCGAGCGGCATGCCGCCCTGGCCGGGGATCTCCTTTGCGTAGACGTTGATGTATTCGTCGCGGACTTCCACCCTAAGCAGCACCTCCGGCTGATGGACGTCGACCCGGAGCGCAGGATAAGCTGCGAGCAGCGCCGAACCAAGCCGCGCGTTCATCTCCTGCGAGACGACGGGATAGCTCTTGTGGGTCCGTTTACATTCCACCTTAAAGCTGAAATCGAGCGCCGGGAAGGCTTCCCCGACGTAAGAGACGACCTGCTTTTCCAGTTCATCGTACGGAAGGTCGGGATCCGGGATGCGGAAGACCGGGCAGATCCAGCGGATGCCGAAAACACACTGAAGCGCGCCGACCGCTTCCTCTTCGTCATATTCTTTCGGACAGCTGAC
>CADBQM010000077.1 GCA_902796795.1 uncultured Eubacteriales bacterium | reverse complement strand
TCCCGGACGTCCGCCAGGTAGCCTTTTGCTTCGATCCCTTTTTCCGCATACGCCCGGAGCGCTGCCGCAAGATGTTCTTCGCTCCGGCAGTTGAAGGCGATCCGCGCGCCGGCGCCGGCCAGCGCTTCCGCGATGCCGAAGCCGATCCCGCTCGCCCCGCCGGTCACGAGCGCCAGCTTTCCGTCCAGAGAAAACTGTTTCAAAATATCCATTATTTCTCCTTCACCATCCCACAGAGACAAGCCGGGCAGTTACATCCAGTAGGCTTCTCGGACGACGGAAGGATTAATACTTGCCAGATCATTCGCACCGGTACGGAGCATCAGCGCTTTCAGCTCGTCCGTAAATTCATTCACGACTTTTACGATTCCGTCCGGTCCCTCCGCCTCGTACGGGGCCATGAACGGCCGGCCGACGGAGACGAGGTCCGCGCCGCGTGCAAGCGCCTTGAAAGCGTCGTAGCCGTCCTCGATGCCGCCGTCGGCGATCAGGATGAAGTCCGGCCCGACGGCCTTACGGATCTCCGGCAGCAGGAAAACGTGCGGAGCTGCGCAGCGCAGAATGTTGTTGTGATGGGAGAGGATCACGCCTGCCGCGCCGAGTTCTTTCGCTGTCATCGCGTCCTTCGGACCCATCACGCCCTTGAAGAAAAAGGGCAGGGTGGTCGAAGCGACGTATTCCCGGAGCTCTTCGAGCGTCGGCTGTTTCATCGGATATCCGACGACGACGGAGTCCCGGTCGTCTTCGGAATTTGTTGCGTGCTCCACGTCGATCGCCAGCGCTGCCGCGCCGTTCTTTTCCGCAAAGAAGATCCGGCTGAAGATCTCCTCCCGGTCCGCGTAGGGCTTGATCACCTTCATGACCTTCGCGCCGGTATCCAGCACTTTTTTCAGGTCGTCGTTGTCCCCCATGCCGACCGAACAGAACGCGCCGGCCTTTTTCAGCCCTTCCGCGTAACCGGCCATGCCGGGCTTCAGGTGGCTGAGCGCCGCGCCCATGACCGGGGTTTCGAATTCCATACCGAGCAGGGAGACCTGCGCGGAGGGGTGGACCGAACCTAAGATCCTCCCCTCCACGACCAGGGTATCCAGGTATCTGCGGGTGATCTCCATCGAATTGCTGTGTGTATTCTTGATCATCTCAGACTCCTTCCGGTGCCTGTGGAAACAGTGCCCGTTTTCTGATCATCCCCGGATGAGCGGGTGCTCCGAATATTTGCGCGCGGCTTCGACGACCCAGCGGATGTGCTCTTCGGGGCAGTCGTCATGGATGCTGCAGTCGGAGCCCAGGATGTAGCCCTTCTTGCCGCCCTGCTGAATGAGCGACTTCACTTCCGCCTCGATCTCTTCCCTGGTGCCGGTATAAAGCAGCGTGCCCTCGCGGTTGTCAAAGCCGCCCCAGACGGTCGCGCCGAATTTCTTCTTTGCTTCGTCGATGTCCATGACGTCGATGTAACGGGACCAGCTGATGACCGGCGCGTGATAACCGCTCCAGGATTCCAGACGGTTGGGGATATCTTCCCACGCGCAGAAGTGGATCGCGTTCATGTCGCTTAAGCTGTTCGCGTAATCCAGCACTTCTTTGTCGCTCGGCTCGATCCAGTCCTTATATTCTTCCGCAGTGAAGCGGTCGACTTCGCCGTTCTGCACGCTGTAGAAGATGCCGTCCGCGCCGGCTTCTTCGATGATGCCTTTCACGAGCAGCTTGACGTCGCCCGCGATCACATTGCAGGCATATTTCATCGCGTCCGGATTCTCGCGGATGAACTGCATCATCTTCGGATAGCCGATCCTGAGACGCAGGTAGGAGAGCGGCACAAAGATCAGGTAGAGTGCGACGCATTCACCGTTCAGCCCGGCGACGACCTTCTTCGTCCGCTCGATCTGGCCGCGGATGTACGGATGATCCGGCCCGAGCGGCTTCATCTGATAAAGCGTCTCCGCACTCTCGATATTCTCCAGAACAGGATCCGGCCAGGGGAAATACTTGTCGCCGGACAGCTTCATGAAGTCGACGTCGGTCGCTTTATAAAAATCGATCTGGCATTTGACAAATGCGTCGTCGTCTGCCCAGAATTCCTGCGGCACATGCTTCCACATACACACGGGGACACGTTCCACTTCCTCGCCCCGGAAGGCGGCCTTTACGAGTTCTCTCTTATTCATTGCATTCCTTTCTCAGCCAGAGGCTGAATCAATGTTCCTGAAAAAAGTATAATATAAAAACGGGCAGGATACTATCAGAAAATGAAGAGAATGATGATTTACCCGGACACGGCGCAGGAGGCCGGAAAGACGGATGGAGGATACCTGAAAAGGAAATTGACAGCGGAGGGGCTTTTTATATAAACTGGAATCAGAGATGAAGCACCGGTCCCGGAGGAGAGCTGAAAGGGGCGGCGCACAGAAGGCCGGTTCCCGGCGGAGGTGATGATGAAGGCGATACTGATCCTTTTTGATTCTTTAAGACGGCGCACGCTGCCGCCCTACGGCGACGCGGTGACCTATGCGCCGAATTTTACGCGGCTCGCTGAGAAGAGCGCGGTGTTCGACCACTGCTATGTGGGCTCGCTGCCCTGCATGCCCGCCCGGCGCGAGCTGCACACCGGCCGCTATAATTT
>CADBQM010000076.1 GCA_902796795.1 uncultured Eubacteriales bacterium | reverse complement strand
GGAAAGTGCCACTTCGCGCCCTGCCCCTATCCGGCGGTGCGCCCGTACCTGACGCAGGAATACGGCCTGTTCAAAAACTACTACCTTGCGCTGGGGATGGATCACCTGGACCTGCAGGACGACAAGAATATCACGATGTGGTATTATGACGACTGCTCGATCGACATGGAGAAGCAGGACATCTTAAAGCCCTACCGCGACGTCTTCGTAACGAACAAGACGGCCGGGGAGCTGCCGGACTATCCGCTGCCCGCCGAGACGCACCCGGACTCCTGGACCGGACGGAAGGCGCTCGAATACCTGGACCGGCTCGAAAATAAGCGGACGCAGGGTGCCGCGTATACGGCAAAGCCACATTTTATGTGGGTCAGCTTTTCCGGCCCGCACTATCCGATGGACGTGCCGAAAGAATACATGGCGCGCGTGGATATGGACAGGGACATTCCCCGCATCTATCAGGACGGCGAATGGGACGACGTGACCAAGCACAACCGCATGGGCTATCTCGGCACCGGACCGGCCACGGAAGGCGCGGACAACGCGCCGGGAAAAGCTTCCAGAAACTATGATGAATCCTATTGGAGGCTGTGGCGGCAGAAATATTACGCGAACATCGTCCAGATCGACGACTACGTCGGCGAGATCATCAGGAAGGCGGAAGCGGTCTTCGGTGAAGACCTGCTCATCCTCTTCACTTCCGACCACGGGGATATGATGGGCAACCACAGTCTCTGGGGCAAGAATTCCTGCCTCTATAACGACGTCCTGCGCATCCCCTTCGTGCTGCACCGGCCCGGCCAGCAGGAAAAACACGAGATCCCGGAGCGGATCCTTTCTACGGAGCTCTTCCAGACGCTTCTATCTTTCGCAGGCGCCCAGGTCCCGGAAAACATCGACGGGAAATGTGCGGACACGGTCGTAAAAGAAGGCGGACGGGACGTGATCATCTCCTCGACCGAGGGGCGCGTGGCCGTCATCCAAGGGCAGATGAAGCTCTGCCTGAACGGCGTCGGCTTTGAACTCACGGACGACACGAAGATCTACCGGGAACTTTATGATCTTGAAAAGGACCCGCACGAGTTCGTGAACCTCTATGACGACCCCGCCTATGCCGAAGTGCGGAAGGAACTGCTTGCGATTGCGGAAGACGAGCCCTATCTCCTCCGGACGGTCTTCAAAAAGAAGACGGAACGGCCTTACTGGTTCGACGCCGGCGAAGGTCCCGGTTACGAACACAACGGATTATAAAAACAAAAAATCCGGGGGCTGACCGCACGTCAGCCCCCGGATCGTCTTAACGCTTCAATACCCAAGGAATCTTTTCAGTTCTTTGTCAGGCAGAAGTTCCTTCTTGCCGAGCCCGAACGAGTAGTCCGGAACGATCTCCAGATAGCGGTCCAGGAACTCCTCGTAGGTCTTTGCCTCGAAGCAGTACGGTGTGATGAAGAAATCCCTGCTGCCGCCGGTCGTGCGATCTCCGGCTGTTACGCTCACTTTGTAGTCGCCCGACTGCAGCTTATAGAAAACATAGCGCTCAAGGTTCCAGCCGTGCAGACTGATATGGCCGAACGAAGGGGCATAACTGGCCACGGCCGGGTTGGCCTGAAGCGCCCCGCTCTGATAGTCGTACTCCACGCTCTCTATAAAACGTTCCGCGCTTTCGACGTCGTACACCGAAAACCCGCTTTCATTCCGGTATCTTCGGACGAACTCAAGGTCCCCGTCGACTTTCCGGATATCGTACTGCCAGGAGTTCATCTTTTTGTCGAGCCAGCGATACTCCTTCTTAACGTTGTTGAAGGCTTTTTCCAGATAAACATTGATGTCCGTGCCGAACTTGAATTTCTCTTCCGGATTCGCGTGCTGCACGGCATCGTGCGTATATCTGCACAGAAAATCGATGAACTCATCCGCGGTAGTGCCTTCTGTCCAGGGGGTCACGATATCCGAATCGTCATAATCGCTTCTGCTGATCTGGCCAAAAACATATTTGCCGTGAAGGCGCGCGATCTGAAAGACCGGCGTCTGCTTCCTCATCATCGGCAGCGTAGCCCAGCAGAATTCCTCCCGCAGCTTTTCCAACGCTTTTTCGTAATACACGTTGATATCCATGCCGTATTTAAACAGCTCCGGGTCGGCGGAAGGATTCTTATTCAACTTCTTTTCGCGCTGTTTCTCCTTCTCCCGCTCCAGTTCCATCGTGAAGAACTGATCCGGACTGAGCGGCGTCCACGCCCATACTTCGTCGGCACTGTGGCTCGCCAGTGCCGACGAATAAATAAAAGCGCCGCCGGCTTCGTGCCGCCACTTGTTCCATCTGCCCGCCGCAAGTGTTCCGTCCTTCATGATTAAAAGGCAGAACTGCTCCTCTTTCGGATTCTTTTTATTGGAATATGACTTAAAGCCGTCAAACTGAACACTGCGGCAGCCTTCTGATTCCGGTCCGAGATTGATCCAGTTGACGTCTTCTTCAAGGCACTCCGTGAGGTCATAGCCCCCCAGGGAGTGCCATCTTGCCACCTCTTCCGAATCCACGGCGTCGGCGGTCCCGCGTATGAACTGCCCTGCCGCGGTACGCCCATTTTCGGAAGGATGCCAGCCGCCTGCGGTATAAGCTCCTGTCTTCAGTTCGAGCAGGCAGTATTCTCCGTATTGCGGCATATCCCTGTCTGAAACGTCGTGGAATTCGTTAAAGGACAGTCTGAGTTTCTTAGGATCGACGTTAAACATTACTCCTCCGCTAAACCCGGATCGCCAGGGTCTCTGACTCCGGACACGCGCATAGTATAGCACAGGTCCTTGAATGATGTGTGCAAAAATGTCAGTATTGTAAATGGATGAAACAGGAAATGGCATGATCCGAAGATCATGCCATTTCCGAAAAACGATAGAACTTTCTTAAGAACCCGCCCTGAACCGGCGGTCTTTCTTTCTGCAACAAGACCTGTTCAGGGGTCTGAAATGCACTTAAAACCGAATCGTCTCCGGCGCCGCGGTAAAGGAAGAGAACGTTGCTTCGGCATCCTCGAAATAGAGCACCTGCGTATTCTCATCGTGCGCATCGTACATCGCCTTCAGGCTCGGATAAGCGGTGAGCATGGATTCCTTTGCCTCGATCCTGTCGTCGTTCACGAGCCTTCCCGCAACACGGATCCAGGTGCCGTCCTTGAACGCGCAGATCTCGGCCTTCGGATTTGCCGCGAGCTGTCTGGAGACCGGCTTCACCTTTCCGGTCTGGATGTAAAGCTTTCCTTCAAAAATGTGCGCCGTGCCGAAAGGCCGCACCCGCGGCTGATCGCCGTCGACGGTCGCAAGATAATAGGTACCCGCTTCCTTTAAGAAGCTGCAGACGCGTTCGATATTCGTCATATTGATCTCCTTTCTGTCCTCTGTCCTGACTCAAGATAATTGTCGTTTTTATTATAATGGTTTTGCTTTCTGTCGTAAATAACAGGAAGCGCTTTCCGGGAAGGCCCGGATGGTCTAAGCGTCTTATCCTGCCCCGCCTTCGAGCGTCTGGTCGATGATCTGCTGCATGATCTCCGCACTCATCGCACCCTGTACATAACCGTAGACGGCGCCGCTTTTATCGATCATGAAGGTCGTCGGATAGGCGGTGATATAGTAGGGAAGCACCGATGCGCCTTCATGGTCCATCAGTGTCGGGTAAGTGTAACCGTTCTCATCGAGAAAAGCCCGGACTTCTTCTTCCGAAACTTCACTGCCGTAGCCGGGCATCGCAACGCCGAGGATCACGACCTCGCTGTCCGCGTCGGCATACTTTTCGTACAGCTTCTGGATGTCGGGCATCTCCGCGCGGCAGGGTGGGCACCACGTCGCCCAGAAATTCAGGAAAATGACCTTCCCGCGGTAGTCCGAGAGCCGGTGGAACTGCCCGTACTGGTCATAAAGCGTAAGTTCCGGCGCCATCATTACGTCCGGATCCGCTTCCGAAGCGTCTGAAGAAGTCGTTTCCGGTGCGGCGGTCGTGCGCTCCGGGTCTGCCGCCGTGTCCTC
>CADBQM010000075.1 GCA_902796795.1 uncultured Eubacteriales bacterium | reverse complement strand
CTCCGCCGTCGTGATCATATCCAGGTTATCCGCCGGATCCGGGCAGAGCTTCTGCGGCCAGAAGATCCTCGGCGGGATCATTTTATAAGGCTGGCCCGACATGGAGATCTTTGCGGAAAGCTGGCTGAAGGATTCGGCGCCGCCCGCGATCATGACGTCCGCGTTGCCGACCATGATATTCACGGCAGCCTGGTTGATGCATTCCAGACCGGAGCCGCACTGCCGCTCGATGAAATCCGTCCAGACCGTCTGCGGCAGTTTGGACTTCAGTACCGTATAACGTGCCGGCGCATGCGTTTCCGGGTCATAAAAAGCGCCGCCCATATAAAGGCCGTCTATCCCGCCGCGTTCCATGATCCCTGTTTTTTCCAGGAGCCCGTTCACGGCGATCGCCGCAAGGTCCGTCATCGTAAAATCCTTCAGCGTGCCGGCGATCCTGCCGAAGCCGGTACGGACACCTTCCACCAGTACAACGTTTCTCATGGGAACCTCCCTTTCTTCTGATCCGGTTTTCTTTCGCAGAGCGATCCGGTCCGCGGCGCAGTTTCATTTCATGGAGCTCTTTCAGCCCGTGGAGCGATCACCGCGCACGGACCAGTTTCACCGTATCATGATTCCGTTTTCATGTCAAAGCATTTGGGGCTTCAAAATTGACGCAGGTTTTGTTTTTTTATGCAGATCATCAGAGTTCGGTCAATAGGATTGATTTTGATTTTGCTATCGCTTATAAAGGAAATGGAAGGCGGAAAGGAGGACCGAAGTTATGGGAAAGCCACTTGATGGGATCAAAGTCATTGATCTGTCTACCTTCGTCGCGGCGCCGGTCACGGGCCGGTTTCTTGCCGATCTGGGTGCGGAGGTCATTAAGATCGAAACCGCGTCCGGCGACGGCTGGCGGATCACCGGCAGGGGCTACGTGCCGGATCATTTTACGCCGGAAGACAATCCTGTCTTCGACATCTATAATTCCGGGAAAAAACTGATCTCGGTCAACCTGAAGACAAAGGAAGGCAAAGAGGTCTTCCGCCGGCTGATGGAAGACGCCGACATTTTCCTGACGAACGTGAGGGAGGATGCGCTCCGCAGAATGGGCGTCTCCTATGAGGATCTGAAAGAGCAGTACCCGAAACTGATCTACGCACAGGTCACGGGCTACGGGCCGAAGGGACCCGAAGCGGCGACCGCGGCGTTCGACACGACGGCATTCTGGTCGCGGACCGGTTTTATCCGGGATCTGGGCGTGATCGACGAGGAAACGGGCGCCTATAACCCTGTCTATCCCCCGTCCGGCGTCGGCGATACGGTCACGGCCTATCTTCTGCTGTCCCAGATCAACGCGGCGCTCTACCAGCGGACTTCTACCGGCAGGGGCCAGAGAGTGGAGGCCAGTCTTTTCCACACGGGCATTTTCACGATGGGGACGATGCAGGTCACGTGCCAGCGCCCGTTCGGCCGGGTATATCCGAAAGAGCGGTACGACCACGCGAGCCTTGCCGGGTTTTACAGATGCAGCGACGGCGAATATATCTTTATTGCCGCCGGCGTCCCGCAGATCCTGATCAAAAAGCTCGGGCCCGCGATCGGTATCCCGGACCTGGCGGACGATCCGCGCTTCGCCACCGTGGAGGCAAGGGCAAAATACAAGAAAGAGGTCTACGCGGTCCTGAAGGAACGGTTCCTTACAAAGACTTCGGATGAGTGGCTTGCGATCGCGAAGCAGTATGATTTCGCCGCGACCAAATGCCAGAGCTTCGCGGATATTGCCGAGGATGAACAGGCGATCGCAAACGACTATGTGGAAAAAGTTCTTTATCCGAACGGAAACGTGAACACGATCGCCACACCGCCGTTCCATATGGAAACTGTGCAGGGCCTTACGACGCGCCCGATGCCGAAGGTCGGCACCGACACCCGGGCGGTCCTCATTGCACATGGATATACGGATGAAGAGATCGACGCCATGAAAGATAGCGGCGCGGTCTTCGAAGGGTAAATGAAAGGAGAATGGCCATGTATGATTTTTCCGCCAGAAACGTAGTCGTAACGGGCGCCGCCCAGGGCATCGGCCGGGCGAT
>CADBQM010000074.1 GCA_902796795.1 uncultured Eubacteriales bacterium | reverse complement strand
TACGGGCCGGCGGGCGTCGGAAAAACTTTTCTTTCGAATTGTATCGCAAAAGCACTGCTCGACAGCTGCCACAGTGTGGTATACTATTCTTCGGAGCAGCTGTTCTCCCTTCTCGCAGACGCCGTGTTCCGCACGGAAGGCGATGAAGGCGGGGAACTGAAGCGGCTCACACTGGAGAGCGACCTGCTCATCATCGACGACCTCGGGACGGAACGGGTGAACAGCTTCTCCGCGGGGCAGCTTTTCAATATCGTCAACGAGCGGCTGAACCTGAAAAAGAGCACGCTCATCTCGACCAACCTGACGCCGGACCGGCTGCGCGACCTCTACACGGAACGCATCTCTTCCCGGCTGGTCTCCTCGTACGAGCTCCTGGAGTTCGGCGGCAACGACATCCGCATCATGAAAAAATTCGGCCGCAGCGCACTGCAGCCGGAGAGCAAATAGATCAAGGGGGTAACTATATGGCTGACATCAAACTGCAGACGATTCCCGTAGGCCCGCTCGGTATCATCGCAATGAAGAATATCGAGCCGCTCGCAAAGAAAGTCGACGCGTACCTTTCCGAATGGCGGAAGGAACGTGAATCGGCGGAAGACGCTGAGACCATCCACTTCCGGGATTATCAGCGCGACAGCTACCTGATCAAGGCGACGACCTCGCGTTTCGGGTCCGGCGAAGGCAAGGGAACGATCCACGAAAGCGTCCGGGGCATGGACATCTACATCATGGTCGACGTCCTGAACCACAGCCTCACCTATTCCTTAAGCGGAATGGTCAACCACTATTCGCCGGACGATCACTTCCAGGACCTCAAGCGTATGATCGCCGCGGTCGAGAGCAAGGCGACACGCATCACCGTGATCATGCCCTTCCTCTATGAGAGCCGCCAGCACCGCCGTACCGACCGCGAGTCCCTGGACTGCGCGATGGCGCTGCAGGAGCTGAACCGCATGGGCGTCACCGACATCATCACGTTCGAGGCCCACGATCCGCGGGTCCAGAACGCGATCCCGGACAAGCAGTTCGACAACGTCTCGTGCACCTACCAGTTCCTGAAGGCACTCGTGAAGTGCACGCCGGACATCCGTTTCGACAGCGAACACCTGATGGTCATCAGCCCGGATGAAGGCGGCATGCAGCGTGCGGTCACCTTTGCGAACTACCTGGGCGTCGACATCGGCATGTTCTACAAGCGCCGCGACTACACGCGGATCGTCAACGGCAAGAACCCGATCGTCGCACACGAGTTCCTGGGTTCCGACCTGAACGGCAAGGACGCGCTGATCATCGACGATATGATCTCGTCCGGTGATTCCATGATCGACGTCGCGCGCGAGCTGAAGCGCCGGAACGCGCACCGTATCTTCTGCGCTTCCACTTTCGGTCTCTTCACGAACGGGCTTGAGAAGTTCGACAAGGCGGTGGAGGAAGGCCTCATCTACAAGGTCCTGACCACCAACCTGACGTACCAGAAGCCGGAGCTCTTTGAGCGGGATTACTATGTCAGCGTCGACCTCAGCAAGTACATCGCGCTGATCATCGACAACCTGAACCACAACGTAACGCTGAACGATCTGCTCTCCCCCACAGACCGTATCAACAATCTCCTGTCCAGACACAAAAAAGAACTGGAAGAACAGGAGCACTGATTTCCGGGAAGCCTTCATCCCCCCTCCCGGAAAAAAAAGACCCGGACAGCAGCCTTGCCGTCCGGGTCTCTTTTTATTCTTTTTGTTCCGCTTCGTTTCACACGGCGTTCGCCTTCAGAAAGAACTTCTTCGCTTCTTTTTCGTCGTCGCCCATCACGATATCACCGCCGAGCGCACGGAGCTTCCGCTCAAAGTCTTCATAGCCGCGCAGGATGAATTCGATATCGTCGATCACGGAATCGCCGTCCGCGGCAAGCGCCGCGATCACGAGCGCTGCGCCGGCACGAAGGTCCGTAGCGACGAGCTGTGCGCCCTTCAGGCCCTTGACGCCGTCGATCACGGCGATGCTGCCGTGCTCTACGGTGATGTTGGTGCCCATCCGCATGAGCTCATCCACATATTTGAAACGGTTCTCAAAAATGGTCTCGTTGACGGTGCTCGTCCCCTTCGCCGTGGAAAGGACCACCGTGATCTGGGGCTGCATATCGGTCGGGAAGCCGGGGTACGGCAGTGTCTTGACGCGTACCGAATGGAGTTCCCGGTTCACGAGCACGCGGACCGCGTCGTCATAGACTTCGACGGTGCAGCCGATCTCACGGAGCTTGCCGGAAATGCTCTCCAGATGCTTCGGGATCACGTTCCGGACCAGCACGTCGCCGCGGGTCGCCGCTGCGGCCGCCATAAAGGTACCGGCTTCGATCTGGTCGGGAATGACGGTATAGTCGCTGCCGTGCAGCTTTTTGACGCCGTCGATGCGGATCACGTCCGTGCCCGCGCCCTTGATGTGCGCGCCCATGCTGTTCAGGAAGTTCGCGACGTCGACCACGTGCGGTTCCTTTGCCGCGTTTTCAAGCACGGTCCTGCCTTCCGCGAAAACGGACGCCATCATCACGTTGATGGTCGCGCCGACGCTGACGCTGTCAAAATAAACGTAGGCACCCTTCAGTTCGGATGCTTCCACGCAGATCATGTTGTTCTCGATGGAAGTCACCGCGCCGAGCGCTTCAAAGCCCTTGCGGTGCTGGTCGATCGGACGGACGCCGATGGGGCAGCCGCCCGGAAGCGCGACACGCGCGGAATGGTATTTGCCTAAGAAGGCGCCGAGCATATAATAGCCCGCGCGCATTTTCCGGATATAGGAATTATCGACGACATGGCTGCGGATCGTAGAACCATTTAAAAGGACCTCATGACGGTCCAGGCGCTTCACAACGGCGCCGGTCCCCGCGATCGCTTCCAGCATGATATTGACATCACTGACATCCGGGAGATTACGGATGATCACGTCTTCATCCGCCATGACTGCTGCAGCCAGGATACCGAGCGCCGCATTTTTCGCACCGCTGATCTGAACTTCTCCTACCAACGGTCTGCCGCCTCTGATGAAAAAACGCTGCATGAACTCCCCCTGAAACCTGTGCAAAAAAGCACCATACTTGGTGAGAGTATACCATAGCAGCGTGATCTTGTAAAGAAATCTTTTAGTTATTGTTAATGAATTGTTACACAGTGCGAAAAAAGGCCGCCTGTCCCTGCGCAGCCATTTGTAAGAATTGTCCAGTTTTTTGAGGGGCTCTTTTATGTTTTTAGGCATATTTACATATTGTTATCGCCCTGTTCACACTTTGTTCATATTTTGCTCCTATACTTGGGTCAAAGAAGAGAGCACATGAGCTACCAAAAGTAAAAATGTTTTTCATAATTCCCCCGGTCCTTGAAAAAGGTCCGGGGGCTCCTCTTTTTTCCCCTGCGGACGGACCTCTCCTCTTTGTCGTACTGACAGGCTCATGCACTTTGTTTATCCGTTCGCGCAAAAAACCGCGGATCATACGATCCGCGGTTTTTTACGGGCCTCGTTTTTACGTTCCCGCTTTATTCTTCGGCTTCACTGCCCCGGATATTGGCATAGTCCTCGAGCACGTAGTCCTCTTCCAGATAAGGACGCTCAGCGGTCTTCTTGCTGATCTGGTTGCCGATCGTGATTCCGATACCGGTAAGGAGTCCGGCGACCAGCACGCAGATCACCGCGATCGTTGCGATCCGGCGGATCCTGTCTTTGCGTCTTTTCTTTTCCGCATCCTGTTTCCTGGTCTTTTTGGCCTCTTTATAACGATCGACTTTTTCCTGGCTCATGATATCCTCCAATACAAATCACTGCGGCTCTTTTCAGAGCCACTCGCTGATTTTATCACAGGAGCAAAGCAAAATCAAGCAGAAATACAGAATCTCTGCGGCTTCCTGCTTATTCTCCCCCGTACAGGCGGAGCGCATTCTTATAAAGCAGCTGCTCTCCTGTCTCCTGCGCCTGTTCTTCAGAAAGGAGGCCGCGGTCCACCATATGCTGCAGCACGGCCTGGAGGGCGTTCTTCGCGACCTTCGCCGCCATCCAGCACATCTCCGGCAGGTCGTGCTGACCGGTGCCGAACATGACCTTGCCATGCGGCGCGATCCCGAGCACTTCCGTTACGATCTGCTCCATATTGAGCGAGACCCAGGGAAGCGTCCAGCCGATGTCCATCCAGACGTTCGGATAGCCGTGCACGAGCAGGGCCGCGTGCCGGATCTCCGGAAACGCCGCATGCAGGAGCACGATATGCGCGCTGGAAAAACGCGGGTCCTTCATCAGCGGCACAAGGGCGAAGGGGTCGGTATTGGATTTCAGGTCGTGCGGGTTCCCGGTGCAGCCGGTATGGACGTGCACGGTGAAGTCCAGTTCCTGCGTCAGTACGAGCACGTGCTCAAATAGTGCGAGGTAGACGTCTTCGAACGCATTCTGTTCGCCCGCCTTTGCCGCGGCAAAGCAGTTCTCCGCTTCTGCGTCTTCGATCACACGGAGCGGCTGGAAACGAAGCTCCAGCACGTGGCTCTTGATCCCCGCAAAACCTTCCCGGATCTTTTCGCGGACGGTCTCGTCAAAGCGTGCTTTCAGTTCCCGGAAGCTTTCCGTTTCCGCGAGCAGCGCGCGCATGCAGGGATCCATCTGGAAAAGGCGGTACAGCTTCGTCGGGAAACAGTTGAGCGCCGGGTCGCCGAAGGGCGCGCCGTCATCGACCATCTCGCCGATCACGCCGGCTTCTTCATACAGTTCCTTTGCATAAGCATAGCCGTCTGCCGCTGCGCGGGCATTCCGTTCCCGGACGACGTCTTCGATCTTCGCCGCGCAGCCGAAGCGGTCGGCCAGCAGCTTCACCAGTACCTTGACGACGCCCATGCTCTCGATCTGTTCATTGAACGCTTCCGTCACCGCAGCTTCTTCGCCGTAGCCCGCAGGACGCCAGCCGTGCAGAAAGGCGATCGCCAGCCTGGTCCTGTCGATCGGCTGCCCGGAGACGTCGATCCGGTGGGAATGATTGTCAAAAAAAGGAGTTCCATTGAAATCAGGCATTGTTAATATACGCTCCTTCCGTCTGATTCTTTGTTGATTCAAGCGTAGCAATTCAGCGGACGGATGTCAACCGTATCTGCACCTGCCTATTGACTAAGTAGGTAAATAATGTTATACTCCACATGCTACATTTCCGAATGCGGCATTTCCTCTTATGTTTTATTTCCGGAGGTATTATGGACAAGATCATGTATTTATATGCGGATAACGCCGCGACCACCAGAATGAGCCGGACCGCTATCGACGCGATGCTCCCCTACATGGAGGAGATCTACGGCAACCCGTCCAGCCTGTACACCATCGGCCAGCGTGCGAAGGAAGCGCTGGAGGATGCGCGCGCCCGGGTCGCCGCCTGCCTCGGTGCGAATCCGTCGGAGATCATCTTTACGTCCGGCGGTTCCGAAGCCGACAACCAGGCGATCTATTCCGCCGCGTATACCGGCGCGAAAAAGGGCAAAAAGCACATCGTCAGCACGGCCTTCGAACATCACGCGGTCCTGCACAGCCTGAAGAAGCTGGAGCGGGAAGGCTTTGAAGTCACCTATCTTGACGTGCACGAGGACGGCCTCGTCCGCCTGGAGGAGCTGAAGGAAGCCCTCCGCGAGGATACGGCACTCGTCACCGTCATGTTTGCGAATAATGAGATCGGGACCGTACAGCCGATCCGCGAGATCGGCGCGCTCTGCCGCGAACGGAAGATCCCCTTCCATACGGACGCGGTGCAGGCCATCGGTCACGTACCGGTGAACGTCGTGGACGACAACATCGATATGCTCTCGCTCTCCGCCCATAAATTCCACGGCCCGAAAGGGATCGGCGTGCTCTTTGTGAAGCGGGGCGTCCGCGTCCTGAACCTGATCGAAGGCGGCGCGCAGGAACGCGGCAAACGCGCAGGGACCGAAAACCTCGCTGCGATCATGGGCATGACCGCAGCCATGGAGGAAGCCTGTGCGAAGCTCGAAGAAAACAGCCGGACCGTCACCGCGCTCCGGGAGCGCCTGATCGACGGGCTGCTTACGATCCCGCACTCCGCACTGAACGGCAGCCGGGAAAAGCGGCTCCCCGGCAACGTCAACTTCATCTTTGAAGGCATTGAAGGCGAATCGCTGCTCCTGCTGCTCGACGACAGGGGGATCAGCGCGTCCTCGGGCTCTGCCTGCACCTCCGGATCGCTCGACCCGAGCCACGTGCTGCTCGCCATCGGCCGTCCGCACGAGATCGCCCACGGTTCGCTCCGCCTGACCATCGACGAAAGCTTTACAGAAGAGGCGATCGACTATATCGTGGAGAACGTGAAGGAAGTCGTCACCTACCTGCGCGGCATGTCGCCCGTCTGGCGCGACCTCGTCTCGGGCAAAAAGCAGTTCCAGCTTTGACCGCAGTGTAAGGCACTGTAAGAAATAAAGGAGTTTTTATGGCACTCTACAGTGAAAAAGTAATGGATCATTTCAGGAATCCCCGGAACGTCGGCGTGATCGAAGACGCGGACGGCGTGGGCGAAGTCGGCAACGCAAAGTGCGGGGATATCATGACCATGTACCTGAAGATCCGCGACGAGCGGATCGAGGACGTAAAGTTTGAGACCTTCGGCTGCGGCAGCGCGATCGCGTCCAGCTCCATGGCGACCGAACTCATCAAGGGCAGGCCCGTTTCTGAAGCGCTTCAGCTGACGAACAAAGCCGTCGCGGAAGCCCTGGACGGTCTCCCGGCTTATAAGATGCACTGCTCCGTGCTTGCGGAGGAGGCGATCAAGGCCGCCCTCAAGGACTACTACGATAAAAACGGGATCGAATACGACCACAGTGTCCTGCCCGATAATCTCGGCTGCGAGGAATGTGAAGTTGACTGAAGGCGCTGAAAGCGGCGGTACGTCAGCCGCAAGGGAAAAAGCACTCATCGCGATGAGCGGCGGCGTGGATTCTTCCGTTGCCGCCCTGCTTTCCGTCCGGAAAGGTGATTCCTGCGCGGGCTGTACGATGAAGCTCTATGAAAACGAAGACGCCGGCGTTCCGCGGGAAAAGGGCTGCTGCAGCCTGGACGACATCGAGGACGCCCGCAGCGTCGCCTTCCGGCTCGGCATGCCGTATTACGTCTTCAATTTTACGGAGGATTTCCGGGAAAAGGTCATCTCCCGCTTCGTGGACGCTTACGAAAGCGGCAGGACGCCGAATCCCTGCATCGACTGCAACCGCTTTTTAAAATTCGAGCGGCTGTATGAACGGGCGCGGACACTCGGCTACGACCGGATCGTGACCGGCCACTACGCGCGGATCACCGAAGAGAACGGCCGCTTTTTCCTGAAAAAGGCGCTGGATGCTTCCAAGGACCAGAGCTATGTGCTCTACGCGCTGACCCAGGAACAGCTTCAGCACACGGCTTTCCCGCTTGGGGAACTAAGTAAGGACGAAGTCCGCCGGATCGCGCGGGAGAACGGCTTCATCAACGCGGATAAAAAGGACAGCCAGGACATCTGCTTCGTCCCGGACGGCGATTATGCCCGCGTGATCGAGCTTTATACCGGGCGCCGCTCGGAGCCCGGCGATTATGTGGACAAAGACGGCCGGGTGCTCGGGCAGCATAAGGGCATCATCCGCTATACCGTCGGCCAGCACAAAGGCCTCGGCTATCCCTTCCCGGAACCGATGTATGTGCTGAAGGTCGACCGGGAGAAGAACCAGGTCGTGCTCGGGCGCGAGGAAGAGCTTTTTTCAAAAGAAGCTTTTGTGCCCCGCTTTCACTGGATCTCCGGCGAAGCGCCGGACGCGCCGTTCACGGCAAGCGCAAAGCTCCGCTACCGCCAGAAGGAACAATCCTGTACGGTCTTTCCGCTGGAAGACGGCGGCGTAAAACTGATCTTCGAAGAACCGCAGCGGGCGGTCACACCCGGCCAGGCCGCGGTCGTCTATGACGGCGACACGGTGCTCGGCGGCGGGGAATTATCATAAACGTACTATATCAGGAGGCCTCCCATGCTGATCTCCAGTCGCGGGAAATACGGACTCCGCGTGATCGTCGATCTCGCGGAGCACGAAAACGGGGGATATATCCCCATGAAGGAAGTGGCGAAGCGCCAGGACATCTCACTGAAATACCTCGAGCAGATCCTGCCCACATTCGTAAAAAACGGGCTGATCGAAGGTGTCCACGGCAAGGGCGGCGGCTACCGCCTGACACGGAAGCCCGAAGAATATACGCTCGGCGAGATCCTGCGCCTCACGGAAGGTGATCTCGCGCCGGTGACCTGTGTGGAAAACGGCGGGGAAGCCTGCGAACGAAAGGGGGCCTGCCCGGCGATGCCCGTCTGGCAGGGTCTTGACGCCCTGATCAATGAATACCTGGATGGGAAAACGGTCCGGGACCTCATGTGCGAGGAATAAAAACGCGGGACAGGCAGATGCCTGTCCCGTTTTTTCAATTGTTTCTGCCGCGGTTTTTCCGCGCCGGAAGTTCCTTTTTGGGGAAACTCCTTATTTGCCGAGCAGTCCGGACAGTCCTTCGACCGCCTTGTTCAGCGTTTCGTTCTTCTTAACGAAATCGACGCCCTTGACGGTCTCGATCGCCTTTTCCGCGTCTTCCTTCTTTAAGGAGATGTTGTTCTTCTCTGCCCAGTTTAAGAGCTCCTCAACGCCCTTGACCGATTTTGCCTTCTCTAAGATCTCTTTGCCGAATTCCATTTCGATCCCTCCGTTTTTTATTATTATACTATATTTTTCCGCGATCCTTCAACCGCTCTTTCCGGTGAAGAGCGCGCGGCAGACTAGAACAGCCTGCGCTTCGCCGCTTCACCCGAAGCAAACGGTCCCGGGATCACTTCCGTTCCGCGATGATCCCCGAAATAATCCGAGTCAAATACGATCGGCGTCCCGTCCGGCTCCTCGAATTTCTGCTGCGGCTCAAAGGCTTTGCCGAGGGTGTCGGTCGAGATCATATCCGCCGTAAATTCTTTCATGACGTCATAAATGTTGGTGTCCAGGAACCAGCTGCCGTCTTCTTTTTCCACGACGTCGACCTGCACCGAGCCGGAGTCATCCACAAAGATGTTCTTTTCTTTATTGTATGCCCGGGCGCCTTCAAAGTAGGCATTGCCGTCGATCCATACGGGAAGATGGCCGAAATGCGGACCCTCGTGCTTGTTCATGATCGGATAGGGCTCGTCCATATCGAACTGCGCGATCCACTCGTCATAAGTCGGATAGCTGTCCCAGCACCAGGTCCCGACCTGCCGGTTCTCTACCTGCTTGCGGGAGGGATCCGAGTCATGCTTTAAGACCAGGTCTTCGGAAGGCCACTTCTGGATGAAGATATTGTTGTAGAAACGGTCGTCCCCGTGCAGGATCGTCATAAAGCCCATGACTTCCGTCCGGTGCGGCATATGATACGGCGTATACCGCCAGCCGGTACCTTCGCCGACCATCGTAAAGGCACCCGCGCACAGATTGTGGACCATGGCGACGCCCTGCGTCGCGATCCGGAGCGATACGTCGGACAGCAGGATATTATTATCGATGAGCGTCGGTCCGTGGCCGACTTCCACGAAGATATCCTGGCAGGTCATGCCGCCCTGCAGCTGCTTCGCGAAGCCCGGTCTTTCGTTATCGTGCAGGAGGTTTTTGGAGATCCGCGTCCCCTGGGCCTCCCAGTCGCACCAGATGCCCATCGTGCAGTGATGGATGTGGTTCCTGCGCATGATGACGTCGATCGCCGCATGCATCTTGATGCCCGCGATCTCCGCGCCGCCGAGCTCCATCATGTTATTGATGTGATGGATGTGGTTGTCCTCGATGATGCTGAACACGCCGCCCATACGGCCGATGATCCCGCCCTGCTCGCAGTGATGGATGTTGTTCCGGCGGATGATGTGGCTGCCCACCTTTTCCTTGAGCCAGCCGTAGTACTGGCCGCGGCAGACCGAATCCCGCTCCATCTGTGTGGGGCTCTTCACGTGCTTTGTCGTATAGAAGTTGTCGTTCTCCGGATCATAATATCTGCCGACGCAGATCCCGGCGCATTTGCTGCCCCAGATCTCGCAGTCTTCGATGATCCAGCCCTTGCTCCAGTGCGGGCTGATCATGCCGTCCTGGTAAGCGGCGGGCGGCGCCCAGGTCGTCGCAGCCTTATTGATATTGAAGCCGCGGACGGTGATATAGCCGATCCCTTCCTGCTGCGGCATGAAGCACTCGCGGCGGACTGTGATCTCGACGTTCTCCTTCGTAGGATCCGCACCGCCGAAGTTGGCGTAGAATACGGTCTCATCCGTCTCCGGATCCTGCTCCGCATACCACTTCCTCCTGGAATTCTCGGGATCCCAGGAGCATTCATAGACTTCCCCTTTTTCACATTCTTCGTAAGACACCGCTTCGTAGAGCGCCTGGTCGTTGAGCCACACGCAGCCGGTATGCTTATTGGGGGCCGCAAAATACCAGTCACCGTACACCAGCGTGGTATACGGATTGTAGCTGCCGAAGATGCTGTTCTTCACGCGGGCGGTCCAGACGTTTCCCTGATGCCGGGTCCAGCTTTTCAGCTTCTCCGCACCGGTGATCACCGCCCCCAGCGGTTTCTCGCTGCGGTAGACGATCCGCGCGTCTTCTGTTCCCGCATGGACCGGATCGACGTATTCCCTGTACACGCCGGGCGCAACGATGACCTCGTCGCCGGGCAGCGCTGTGGCCGCTGCCTCCCCGATGCGTCTGAACGGGCGTTCCTTCGTGCCGTTTCCGTCAAAAGGCGCATTGACATTTACGTACAACTCCATCTTTTTTCTCCCTCTCAGCTGTATTTTGTCCGGTTTTTCCGCCGGCGGAAGAACCGCCTAAACCTCCGCGGATCCGTCCGAAAAGGCGGCGACCCAGGCTTTTAAGCTCTCCTCCGCCGCAAGGATCTCCTCTGCCATCCGGAACTGCGTCCTGCAGCGCACCAGGTTGTGCTCCGGGTATTTCACCTTAAAATAGACGTCGCCCTCCAGGTAGTCCGTCAGGAAACGGGTGCCGCATTCATAGCACATCAGCAGGGCCGAAAACGGCAGCAGTTCCTTTTCACGCGGCGTCAGCGTACTTCCCACTTCAGAAAGGTAGCCGCTCGCAAAGGCTTTGAAGGCCTCGGGGGCGAAATGGACTTTCGTGAGGTCCGGCTCGTCCTCCGCTGCCGTGGAAGCACTGATCCGGAGCGCGTCGCCGAAGTCATAAAGGCGGCTGCCGGGCATGATCGTATCCAGGTCGATCACACAGATCGCCTTATGCGTATTCACGTCAAAAAGTACGTTATTGATCTTGGTATCGTTGTGCGTTACGCAGAGCGGGATGCTGCCGTCACGGATCCCGTCCAGCACGACGGAAGCGATCCAGGCGTGGGAAAGGACGAATTCCGTCTCTGCCTTTACACTCTCCGCGCGGCCTGCACTGTTCTTCTCCAGCGCCGCCCGGAAGTTTTTCAGGCGGTTTTCCGTGTCATGGAAGAAGGGGATCGTTTCATGCAGCTTTGCAGCGTCATAATCGTCCAGCAGCTCCTGGAAACGGCCGAACGCCGCGCCGGCTTCCGTAAGCTCTGCCGGTCCCGCGTCCTCCGGTTCCACGGTATAGGAATCGGCAATATTCAGGTACATCCGGAAAAAGCCGTCTTCGTCCTCGATATAGGATCTGCCGTCCTCCGTATGCAGGACCTTCAGCGTTTCGCGCGACGGATCGCCGCCCGTTTCCCTGAGCTTTGCGGCAATGAACTCCGTTACCGCTTCGATGTTCTCCATCAGTTCCACCGGCCGGGTGAACACATGTGTATTCACACGCTGCAGGATATACTGTCCGTCCGCCGAGCGGTAGGTGTCGTTGATATGGCCGTTGCCCGCCGGGGCAAAATCCTGGTCGATGCCGAAAAGCTGTGCGATCTCTCTGATCTTCATTTTATCTATTTCCTTTGTCTGCCTGTTTTACAAAATCCTCAAGGACGACCGTTGTCCCGCCGGCTTCCCTGGAGGCCTCCGCCGCCAGCGCCATGACGTGGCTCTCGATCGATACGTCCACGCTCGTCTTTTCTTCCGCCTGGCCGGTCATCAGCCGCCAGAAACCGTCCGCAAGCCCCATGTCGCCGCCGCCGTGGCCCTCCGGACCGTCGGTCACCTTCTTAAGATCGATGACTTCCTCTCCCGCGCCGAAGCGTACCAGGTGCAGCCGGTCCTCGCCGAGCACGCCGTAGATCTCCCCGTCCGTTCCGGTGATCTTGAGCGTACGGTCGCAGCGTTCCGTGAACGCGGAAACGGTAAACGTCCCGAGGATGCCGTTCTCGAATTCCAGATCCACGGTCTCGTGATCCGCAACGTTATTGTCCGAACGGAATACGCAGCGTCCGTAAGGTGAGGTCTTCAGCGCTTCCAGGATGTTCTCCTCCGTCGGATCCGGGACAAAGACGCGTGCCCAGCCGCCGTGATCGTGCCTGACGCCGAGATGCGGGCTGGAGATGTAGAGCGTCTTTGCGCTGAAGCGGCAGCTGTCCTGCAGCGGGCAGTCCATGCAGCGCGCCGCGCTTCCTTCCGGCGCGTTCACTTCTTTAAAATAACTGAGCGTTCCAAAGCACTGCACCTTCTTACAGGGCACACCCGCGAGCCAGCGCATGATATCCATGTCATGGCAGCATTTCTGCAGCAGCATCGGGCTCGTCTCATCGTCGCGGCGCCAGTTGCCGCGCACGAAGCTGTGGCTGAAATGCCACCAGCCGACGTTCTCCGTCATCGCGATCGTCATCAGCTTCCCGATCGCGCCGGTCCGGATCAGCTCCTCCGCCTTCGCGTAGAAGTTCGTATACCGGAGCACATGCCCGACCACGACAAAACGATCGGTCTCATGGATCTTCTCCTGCAGCGCAAGACACTCGGCAAGCACCGGCGAGATCGGCTTTTCCAGGATCAGGTGGTAGCCCTTCTCGAGCGCTTTCATTGCCTCGCCCGCGTGCTGCCGGTCCATCGTGGAGATCAGCATCGCGTCGGCGAGCTTCGGCTGGGCGAGCAGCGCTTCGTCTGAATCAAAACACATCTCCTCCGGCACGCCGTAGAGTTCCCGAAGCAGCTGAAGCCGCTCCGGAATGATATCCGCTCCTGCGACGACCTTCATCCGGTCCGGGAAACGTTTTGCGTATTCCATGTAGGCAAACAGGCCTCTTGCGCCGCAGCCGCAGACAGCAACCGTGATCATTGATTTTTCCTCCGCATCAGCGTAATCAGTGCCAACATCTGTTTTATCACAGCCCGGCACTTCTTCTCAATACTTGTTATGGACTTTTTCGGCAAAACACATGACGTCCCGGATCTTTACCTCCGTTCCGTCGTCCAGGACCGCTTTCCCGGACATGCGGCCGAACACCTGGTGCTGGTCGGACACGATGAGCTTGTAATCCAGGCAGGCAGCCCGGTCCAGCACCGGCTCGAACGTCATCTCAAAACGGCCATCCGAGGAAGAGAAGGTCCACTTATCCATGTAGCCGGTCTCCGGGATGTTGAAGACGACGTCGTCCAGCTTGTGCGCTTTCCCGTCCCAGAACAGGATGTTTTCCGATGCCGCGCTGGTATCGCCGAAACCGTAGCCGATGTTCCAGCCGAAGGCGTGGCCGTCCACGTCGGCGTTGCCAGAGCCCCAGAACCAGGTATTATCGTAGGTCCAGACGCCTCGGCCCCAGTCCAGTGTGCCGAAATCCGCTGCCGGGTCGAAACGGTAAGTCTTCCCGTCAAAGCAGACCTCGCCCGACGCGCGCATGCAGTTGATCTTCTGATTATAGTAGAACGCGTGCTTCTTCGGCCAGGGCGTCGCAATGACCATGCTGTCCATCGACGGCTGTTCAAGAACGATATCGGCGTCCAGCGCCTTCCCGTCCATGAAATTCTCAAAATGGCAGCTGATGTGCCGTTTCTTCTCTCCGGCTTCGAAACGCAGCTGCAGCCGTTTATTGCTGAACGCGGTCACGCCGGCGGACGAATCCTCCGGCAGTTTCAGCTTCCCCATGGGGAACGCGTTCAGGACGGTCTCCGTG
>CADBQM010000073.1 GCA_902796795.1 uncultured Eubacteriales bacterium | reverse complement strand
GAGATGAGAATGAATAAGAATCCCGGTTCTGTGAATATAAAAAAGAGAGGAAGGATGATCGTCCTGATCGTTCTTTCTCTGCTGCTGGCCTTTTCTGCCGCCTATACGGCACCGTACCTGACGAGCCATGCGCAAGAAGTCGATCCGGATACGCAAGAACCTGAAGAGCCTACATTAAGTGCTGAAGTCCAGGCCGTCATCGATATGATCAATGCGCTTCCGGATCCTGAAACAGATCCGAAAGTTATTCTTGATAATCGATTAGCCATTGAGAGAGCACAGGATGCTTATAATGCGTTAGGCTCAGAAAAGTCTCAGGTTCCTTCAGATGTCGTTACACGTCTTGGGAATATTCAGGTCATTCTGAGAGAACAGATCGAGAGTCAGGAAGCTTCTAAAGCATCAGAAGAAGCTTCCCGTGAGGCGGAAGCTTCCAGAAAAGCTTCTGAAGCAGAGTCTTCAAGGCAGGCAAGTATTGACGCATCTATTGAGGAATCCCGCTCCATCGAGGAGTCCATCAAGGCTTCGGAATCGGAGTCCGCTTCGATCGAGGAATCCGAGCGCCAGTCCAGCATCGAGGAATCGGAGAGCATCGAGCGTTCGATCGAGGAATCCGAATCCGAAGAGGAAGCCAAGAAAGTCCACATCGACGGCTATACCGTCTTTGCCGACCTCAAGGGCATCAAGGCACCGGAAGGCTTCTTCGCGGATACGGACGAGGAGACCTTTGATAAGCCGGTAGAGGCTTTTTACAGCGCTGCTTTTAAAGAATACGTCTATTATGCCGAGAAAGCGGAGAAAAAGGGCTATTACGTTTACAACCGGATGAAGGACAGCCTGATCCCCTTTGTGACCTTTTCCGGCGCCGGCGGGAACAAATACATCGTTTCCGCGCCGGATACCGCAAAGGACCTGCCGGCCACTGTCCGGCGGGAAACGCGCGTGGACGTCGGCAGCCTTTCCGCCGGTTCGACGATCGTTCCCGGCTTTACGGCCGACGGCGCGGACGGAAAGAGTGTCGTCATCCTTTACCTGATCTCGGATAAGGGTGAAGGTTCCTATTATATCTACGACAATACCGGCGGCTCGATCACACTGACGCCGTACGTAGAACCGGAACCGGAGAGCGAGACAGAAACAGAAGAAGAGGAAACGACGGAAGAAACGACTTCCGAAAGTGAGGAGGAGAGCGTAGAACCGACGAAGGAGCCCGGCGGCTCCGGCATCGGGGTGCTCCGGAATTACCTGATCTGGCTGATCATTATCGGTGTCATCATCGTTCTGCTCATCGTCGCGATCATCGTGGTCTCCCGGATGAGCCGCAGACAGGAAGCCGAAGAAAACGAGCTGGACCTGAACAAGAACGTCTTTGACCGCACGCCTGCGGAAGAATTCGAGAGCAGTTATTCACCGAAGGCATCGAACGGCGTGGAACCGTTTGAGACGAGCTTCGAGAATGCTTTCCCGGAGGAGATGCACGTACGCGGCGACGCGGCGCAGGCAGCAGGAAACGTTGCAGAAGCAGCAGCGGCAGGCGCCGCGGTCGCTGCGGCTGCAGTGCCGGATTCCCTGAACGCGCCGACCGAACGGCTGCCGGAGATCGGACCGGAATCTGCGGTGGAGGCCCCAGCCCCGGAAGCCGCAGAACCTGCAGCAGCGGAGGTTAACGCGGCAGCAGCGGAAACGAACGCGGCGGCGGAGCCCATCGCGGAGGCAGAAGCAGCGCCGGCTGAGGCGGAAGCAGAAGCGGCGGCCGTCCTTGCGGAAGAGAACGCGGCGGCGGAAGAAGCCGCGGCAGCCCTTGAAGCGGCGGCGGCAGCGGAAGCAGCAACCCTTGCAGCGGCAGAGACGGCTGAAACGGCAGAACCGGCGCCGAAGGCGCCCGCAAAGCCCGCGGAAGTCGAGATCGACGCTTTTGAAAAAGACTTCGAAGCTGCAGAAGAAGCTGCGCCTGCGGCGGATACCGCTTCGGACATCCTTCCCGAACAGGCAGAGTTCCTCCGTGTGGAAGAAACGCTCCGCCAGGCGGACGTTCCGGAAGCAGCAGAGACCGTGAAGGCAGCGGAAGCCCCGGCAGAAGAGCCCGGATTCCGCCGGACCGGCCGGAAGGCAAAGTATAAAAAGGTACTCGATGAATCGGATTTCGAAGTGATCGATTTCAACGATTAAAGATCTTGACTGCGAGAGGAAGGGGCCGCCGGAAGATGCCGCGCGGCCCTTTTATCCGTAAAAAGAAGCTTTGGCTGATGAAGCCGGAAAGAGGCAGGGATTTTATCATGCTGTGTGAAAAATGTAAAATGCGTGAAGCCTCTGTCAGGATCACGAAGATCAGCGACGGCAGCGTCGAAGAACATCATTTCTGTGAAGAATGTGCCGGCGCTTTTCGCCAGGGCGGCGACGTCAAAGCCGCGGAATGGTCCAAGGCGATCTTCAAACTGCTGACGGAAGCCGTGATCCAGCGGATGGGGGAAAAGAATAATACCGAAGAGAACGAGCGGCTGAAAAAGATCGCCTGTCCGAGCTGCGGAAAGACCTACGGGGACTTCCTGAACGATTATACCTTCGGCTGTCCCGACTGCTATGACGCGTTCGGCCCTTCGCTGCAGCAGACGATCCTTTCACTGCAGGGAGCGGATACCCACGTCGGGAAGAGGCCGTCTTCCGGAAGAAAGAAAAAAGAAGAAAAACCGGTCCCGGAGGAACTGACCCGCGAAGAAGAGATCAGTATGCTCCGGGAGAAGATGGAGGAAGCGGTGCGGAACGAAGACTATGAAGCCGCGGCCCGGTTCCGCGACGCGCTCCGGGAAAAGGAAGGAAGCGTAAAATGAGCGACAGATGGTACAGCCGCCCGGGTAAAAACGCAGACATCATCCCCGTGAGCCGCATCCGCCTGCTCCGGAATTTCAAGGGCTATCCTTTCCCGGCCTCCATGAGCGCCGAAGAACAGAAAAAGCTGTTCCAGGACGTGGAGCAAAAGATCGGCGGCGGACTGGAACCCGTGATCGGCCTGCCGGTGGACCGCGTGAGTTCTGCCGAGCTTACAGCGGAAGAACGGCTGGCCCTGAAGGAACGCATGCTGATCAACCGTGCGTCGCAGGAAAGCACCGCGCCTTTTGTCGTCTACGCGGGCGCCGATGAAGCTTTCAGTATGACCGTGAACGGCCAGGATCACTTGAGGCTTCTTTACTCCGCCTCCGGCCAGGCCTTGCACACGCTCTACGAGGAGATGGACCGGATCGACGATTATATCGGCGGGAAGATGCCGTACGCTTTTGACCGGCGGCTCGGTTTCAAGACCTCGACCCTGCAGAACGTCGGCACGGGGATGCGCGCTTATTATGTGATGCACCTGCCGCTGCTTTCGGAAGAGAAGACTTTTGCGATGCTGCAGGCCGAGATCGGAAAATACGGCGTCGTGATCCGGGACGCCTGGGGGATCGACGGCCAGACCGTCGGCGGCCTTTATGTGTTATACAACCAGCGGACGCTCGGCTTAAAGGAAAGCGATATCATCGAGATCCTGAGCGGGGTCGCGGACCGGCTGCTTTCCCAGGAAAAGGAGCTCAGGCAGTCGCATCTCAGCATTTCCTTAAGGGACCGCGTCCTGCGTTCCTACGGGATCTTAAGCTACGCGCTGCGTCTGGACCTGATGGAGGCCTGCCGGCGGCTTTCGGACATCATGCTCGGCGTTTCCATCGGGGCGCTCGCGGTCGAAGGGGATCTCTGCTGTTATGAGCTGATGCTCGGTGTTTTCCCCGGAAACCTGCAGGTCTATTTCGGAAAACACTTCGGCGAGGAAGAGATGAAGCTCCGGCGCGCCGAGTATCTCAAAAAG
>CADBQM010000072.1 GCA_902796795.1 uncultured Eubacteriales bacterium | reverse complement strand
GATCCGCCGGCAGCCGCGCTCCAGTGCGTCTTTGATCAGTTCGCCGGTCCCGAAGGTCGAGGTCTTTAAGGGGTTCCGTTCGTCCCGTGCGAGCAGCGTCAGTCCGGACGCGCGCGCCATCTCGATGACTGCGGTCCCGGGCGCGGGGATGCCGTAGACGGCTTCGACCCGGCGGCCGGAGGGCCCCTGTACGGTACGGGAGACAAGTTTTCCGCCAAGTTTCTTCATCAGGATGTCCAGCGTTCCTTCTCCGCCGTCCCCGAGCGGGAGAGCGGAGACTTCCGCGTCCGGGAAATGCCGGTATACGGCTTCCCGCAGGATCTCCGTGACTTCTTCCTGCGTAAGCGAGCCTTTAAAGGAGTCGGGTGCAAGGATGATCTTCATGGAACAGCCTCCTTATTTTCACGTCAGCTTTCTTAGCTTCAGTTGTAGCATATCCGCCGCGGATTTGAAATAGTTTTATCAAAGACTTCCGCCTGTTTGCGTTGTAAAATAAGCGCCTGCATGCTATACTTTTCAGTGAACGGGCTTTTGTGCACGGATGTGTATCAACTTCGGAAAGACAAGGACGTCAGATGAATTATATAATCTTGGATCTGGAATGGAATCAGGCGGCGTACAAGGTCGATGAGGAGGCGGAGCTTCCTTTTGAGATCATCGAGATCGGCGCCGTCAAACTGAATAAAAACGCGGAGATCATCGATGAATTCACCGCGCTGATCCGTCCGCAGGTCTATCCGTTTCTGGTCCGCCGCACCCGCGAGATCACGGGGCTCAGCGACGACGACCTGGACAGGGAAGGCATCTATTTTGAAGAGGTCGCCGCGGATTTCCTCGCCTGGTGCGGCCGCGACTTTATCTTCGGCATCTGGGGACCGGGGGACCTGACCCAGCTGGAAAAGAACATGGCCTACTACAATATCCGTGTTCCCTGGCGTTATCCCTTCAAGTACCTGGACGTCCAGAAGCTCTACGCCCTGCAGCAGAAGGAGGGCAAGACGCGCCGGACCCTGGAGAGCGTGATCGACCTGCTCGGGATCGAGCGGGACCGCCCCTTCCACCGGGCGCTGGATGACGCGGTCTATACCGCCCGCGTTTTTGAACAGCTGGACCGTGAACATTTTGAATCCTACTTTTCCGTGGACTATTACCGGCTCCCGCGGAACCGTTTTGAAGAGACCACTTTTTATTTCGACACTTATTCCAAGTATGTTTCCAGGAAATTCCCGCTGAAGGAGGAACTGGTCAAGAACCGGCGGATCCGGGAGATCTACTGCCTGAAATGCCGGCGGAAGCTGAAAAAGGAGATCCCCTGGTTCTCCGACGGTGGACGCAGCTATTTCTGCACCGGCCGCTGCAAGGACCACGGGCTGATGCGGGGACGGATCCGGGTCAAGGTCACCGAGGACCACAGCGGTTTCTTCGGCGTCCGGACCGTCAAGCAGTGCACCGGCGAGGATGAGGCGCTCATCATGGGCCGGCGCGAGCATATGAAGAAGAGAAGGCGCGAACACAGAAAACGGGAGGCGACGAACAGCTGATGTCAAGGGACACGTACGAATCACCCCTTTCCGGCAGATATGCCTCAAAGGAAATGAAGGCGCTTTTTTCGCCGGACAGGAAGTTCACGACCTGGCGGCGGCTCTGGATCGCGCTCGCGGAGAGCGAGCAGGCGCTGGGCCTGCCGGTCACGGACGAGCAGCTGGAAGAACTGCGGGCCCATGTGAGCGACATCAATTACGAGGTCGCCGAAGCCCGTGAAAGGGAAGTCCGCCACGACGTCATGTCGCACGTCTACGCGTACGGCGTACAGTGCCCGAAGGCCCGCGGAATCATCCATCTCGGCGCCACGAGCTGCTACGTCGGGGACAATACCGATCTCATTCTCATGAAGGAGGGACTGCTGCTGCTCCGGCCCAAGCTGATCGCGGCCGTTGCGGCGCTCGCGAAGTTCGCGGAGGAATACAAAGCCCTGCCGACGCTCGCGTTCACGCATTTCCAGCCGGCGCAGCCGACGACCGTCGGCAAGCGGGCCACGCTCTGGGCACATGACCTTCTTTTAGACCTAGAAGACCTGGACCACGCGGTCTCGGCGATGAAATTCTTAGGCTCCAAGGGCACCACGGGAACGCAGGCGTCGTTCCTGGAGCTTTTTGACGGGGACTTTGACAAGGTCCTCGCGCTCGACCGGATGATCGCAAAAAAGATGGGCTTTAGTGACGTCTATCCGGTCTCCGGCCAGACCTACTCCCGGAAGATCGACAGCCGCGTCCTGAACGTCCTCTCCGGGATCGCCCAGTCGGCGCATAAGTTTTCGAACGATATCCGCCTCCTCCAGCACCTGAAGGAAGTGGAAGAGCCCTTTGAAAAGAGCCAGATCGGTTCCTCCGCAATGGCTTACAAGCGGAACCCGATGCGCTCCGAAAGGATGGCGTCGCTCGCGGATTATGTGATCGCGGACGCGCTGAATCCGGCGATCGTCGCTTCCACACAGTGGTTCGAGCGTACGCTGGACGACTCGGCAAACAAGCGGCTCTCGGTGCCGGAGGCCTTCCTTGCGGTCGACGGGATCCTGGACCTGTACCTGAATATCACGGACGGACTGAAGGTCTATCCGAAGATGATCGAAAAGCACCTCCGGGCAGAGCTCCCCTTTATGGCGAGCGAGAACATCCTGATGGACAGCGTCCGCGCCGGCGGCGACCGGCAGGAGCTGCACGAAAAGATCCGGCAGCTTTCGATGGAAGCCGGCCGGAACGTGAAGGAGAACGGGCTGGACAACAACCTGCTCGAGCTTATTGCCGCGGACGACAGCTTCCAGCTGACGCTGGGAGACCTTGAAAAGACACTGGATCCGGCGAACTACGTCGGCTGCGCGCCGATGCAGGTCGACGCCTTCCTGAAGGACGTCGTGCGCCCGCTGCTTGACGCGAACAAAGACGCGCTGGACCTGACGGCGGAGATCAATATCTGAGGAGACCCCATGGCAAGGACCATCTACGATGAACTGTATGAGATCGGCAAAGCCCGGGCAAAGCATGTGATCTGGGTCTTCTCGGACCTGCAGCAGCCGCGCTTTGAAAGCGCGAAGGCCTGCCTCACGATCTCGATGGAGGACTATGTCAACCGGCTCGGCTGTCCCGGCGAGATGCTCTGGTATCTCGGAGATTCAACGGAAGGCCGTAATGTCGACGAGCTGTACCGGATGACGGAGCTGCAGGAGAAGGCCTTCGAAAGCCTCGGCGTGCCGCTCTGCTACGCGACCGGCAACCACGATTATGACCTTGCGGAAGCCGGCGCCCGCCGCGGCGAAACGGCCTACGAGATGCCGTTTTACGACATGGTCCGCCGCCATCCGGACTGGTATACCACGAAGGACAGCGAGGATACCTGGTTTAAGATCAACGTCGGCGGCTACGCGGTCTATTTCTTCTGCGACCATATCGCCCATGACAACAGCTGGTGCTCGACGCACAACCGGGTCCGCTGGGGGAAGGACGTCTATCCTTACACGGAAGAGCACTGGGCCGGGATCCGGAAGGTGATGGAGGCGGAAGAGCAGCCGCACATCATTACGGCGGCGCACTGCGCGTTCCCTGGCGGCAACCGGGACACGGACCTGCTCGGGCTGATCCAGCCGCTGCCGCTGAAGACGCGCCTGCACCTCTACGGCCACTCCCATATCGGCGAGTACCTGTGCCCCAAGGAGCGCATCTTCTCGCAGATCCAGTGGATCGACTGGCAGGATATCCCGCAGGTCGACGTGGCTTCTTTTGAGAACATCCGCGGTTCCTACTGCCACAGCGTGATCCTGCAGATCTACGAAGACGATACGCTCGGCCTGTTTTTCCGGAACCACGACGCACAGCGTTTTGAATCCGCCTTCTTCCCCTCGATCCATTCCTTCGAGGAGGAAGGCAATTACAAAAAGCGGATGTACCTTTCCTGGGCGCCCTGGGACGGTGTGCCGAAACCGCCGAAGCCGGAAGACTGAAAACGACAGACCGGACCGGAGAGGTCCTTTCATACACAAAATAAAAAGAGCATCATAAAGCAAAAGGGAGGAAGAACATGGCGATCCTTGTTACTGGCGGCGCCGGCTATATCGGCAGCCATACCGTGGTAGAACTTCAGAATGCGGGCTACGACGTGGTCGTGATCGACAATCTTTACAACGCGAGCGAAAAGGTCATCGGCCGGGTCGAGGCGATCACCGGGAAGAAGGTCCCCTTCTATAAGGTGGACATCCGCGACCGGGAAGGACTGGAGGAGGTCTTTGCGAAAGAGAAGATCGATTCCTGCATCCATTTCGCGGGCTTAAAGGCCGTCGGCGAAAGCGTCGCGAAGCCCTGGGAATATTATGAGAACAACATCGGCGGCACGCTGGTGCTCGTGGACGTCATGCGGAAACATGGCGTGAAGAACATCATCTTCTCCTCCTCCGCGACCGTTTACGGCGATCCTTCGGAGATCCCGATCACCGAGAACTGCCCGAAGGGCCAGTGCACCAATCCCTACGGCTGGACCAAGTCGATGCTGGAGCAGATCCTGACCGACATCCAGAAGGCCGATCCTGAATGGAACGTGGCGCTCTTACGTTACTTCAACCCGATCGGCGCGCACGCGAGCGGAACGATCGGCGAGAACCCGAAGGGCATCCCGAACAACCTGATGCCGTACATCACGCAGGTGGCCGTCGGCCGGCGCGATCATCTTTCCGTTTTCGGAAACGATTATGATACGCCGGACGGAACAGGCGTCCGCGATTACATCCACGTGGTGGACCTGGCGCTCGGCCATGTGGCAACGCTGAAGAAGATCGAAGAGAACTGCGGGCTCTTTGTCTGCAACCTCGGCACCGGCGTCGGCTACAGCGTACTGGACGTGGTACATGCCTTTGAAGACGCGACCGGCGTGAAGATCCCCTATACGATCGAAGCCCGCCGCCCCGGCGATATCGCGGTCTGCTATTCCGATCCCGGCAAGGCGTTCCGCGAGATGGGCTGGAAGACCAAATATGACCTGAAACAGATGTGCGCCGATTCCTGGAACTGGCAGAAGAACAATCCCGAAGGCTACGGGGACTGAAGCCGCATCTGAATAAAGCAATATCAAAATCATAAAAAAAAGGAGGACAGAAGAATGAAGGACGCATTACAGGCCATCAAGGACAGAAGTTCCATCCGCGCTTACAAGGATGAGCCCCTGACGAAAGAAGAACTCGACGTGATCATCCAGGCCGGTCTGCAGGCGCCGACCGCCGCAAACCGTCAGGAAGTCTACTTTACCGTCGTCGACGGGAAGGATCCGATCCTTGCCGAGATCCAGGCAGAGATGCTGAAGGACCGCCCGGACGCGAACCCGCCGCACAACTTCTATTATGAGGCGCCGACCGTCATCATTCTGAGCGGCAAGGAAGAATTCTTCTGGAGTCCGCTGGATGCCGGCATCGCGGTCGAAAACATGGCGATCGCTGCGGAAGCCACCGGCCTCGGCAACCTGATCATCGGCTGCATCAAGGACGCGATGCGCGGCGAGAAGAAAGCGTATTTCTCCGAAGCGCTGAAGATCCCGGAAGGCTACGAATTCGAAGTTGCCTTTGCCGTCGGCCACCGCGCGACCGAGAAAGCACCGCACGAATATTCCGAGGAGAAGAACGTCACCTACCTCTGCTGAGGAGCAGCATATGAAAAGTATCATTGATTTTGCGGAAGCGTCCGTCCTCCGTACGGACGTCGGGAAGGCCTTTGAGGCTGCCTTTCTCGCCGGCTGCCGTGAGATTTGGGTACCGGAAGGAACATATCGGCTGGAAGGGACCATCGAGGTCCCTTCCGACACCCGGATCGAACTGGATCCGAAAGCGCTGATCATCGCCGCGCCCGGGAAAGCGCCCACGCGCAGAATGCACATGATCGCGAACCGGGATCCGGAAAAAGGCGACCGGAATATTACGATCCGCGGCGGCATCTTTGACGGAAACTGCGGGGAGAACGCGCGGGAAAGCTACAAGGATCCCGGGTTCATCGGGCTGATGTTCGATTTCCGCAATGTCGACGGACTCACGCTTGAGGACATCGAGGCAAAGAATGCGAGCTCCTACCATTTCCGGCTGGGCGGCGTAAAGAATTTCGCGATCCGCAGGATCCGCTTTACCGGCCTGCTGACGCCGCTCTGCCAGGACGGGATCCACGTCTGCGGACCTTCGGAGCACGGCGAGATCACGGACATCTATGCGGTGCCGGGTTCCATGGGGGACGATCTGATCGCCCTGAACGCGGATGACGATTATAAGTATCCGCATAACTGGGGGCTTGTACCGGGGTATATCCGCGACGTGCATGTGAAGAACGTGGTCGCGGAGGACTGCTTTACCGGCGTCCGTCTGCTTTCGATCAGGGAAGAGATCGCGGACTGCAGCTTTTCCGATATGCGGATCGGCTTCCGGGAGCACGGCGTGAACATGGACGCCACCCGTTACTGCATGGACCCGCTGTTCGATAACGACGCGTATCCGGAAGGCGTCGGCGCCATACGGAACCTGCGGATGGAGAACGTCACCATGTGGAAGACGACGCCCGGCCGCCCCGTCTTCACCTTCGAAACGAACTGCGATCATTTCGTTGTGAAGAACTTCAGGCGCCTGCGGGAAAAGGAACCGGAAAACGACGCGCCGACGCTGCTCCTAAGGAACCTCGCAAAGAGCTGCGTGACGGTGAACGGGGAAGAACAGATACTGCTTCCGGGAGAAACGGCGGCGTTTGATCCGGACTGTATGGACCTTGTCGTGGAGCGGATCTGCGGGGATTGATTTTTAAAATACCCTGTGTTATGATGAATTAATCGGAGGAATAGAAGGAGAACTGCTATGAAGGATTTTTACGATAAATACGTTTCGCCCAAGGTCGAGAGCGCGCTTGAAAAGTACGAAGAAAAGAAACAGACGGTACTGATCATCCTTGCGGTGATCGGTGTTGTGCTGCTCACCGCCTGCATCGCTTACGTGGCTTATCGTATCGTGATGAAGTACAACGAACGGTTCGAGGAAGAAACGGAAGAAGAAGCGGAAGAGGACTACTTCGAAGACGAGGAAGACGAGTGACGAAGCAGTAATGAGATGAAGGCCTCCGCGAGCGGGGGCCTTCATTCTGTATGCGGCTTGAAATGAAACGGAAGGCAGGAAGCCTTCTATACAGAAAAAGGAAAAGAAAATGAAAAAAGGTCAGGTTTACCAGGGGGTTGCAGGGGAAATCAGGTTCCCGAATCGGACCGTAGTAACGACAGACGAAGGCGAAGAATGCATCGTTCCGAATGCACTGCCCGGACAACGGGTGGAATTCCGCGTGGAGCGGGTGCGCGGTACGCGGCGTGAAGGCCGGCTGCTGTCCGTCGTTCAGAAGTCGGAGATCGAGACGGTAAAGGAGGTCTGCCCGCATTTCGGCAGATGCGGCGGCTGCCTCTATCAGAGCGTCCCGTACATCCAGCAGCTCCGCATCAAGGAGTACCAGGTCCGCAGGCTTTTGAACGAGGTCTGCGAGGACTACAAATGGGAGGGGATCAAAGCCAGTCCGGAGCAGTATGCCTACCGGAACAAGATGGAGTTCTCCTTCGGCAATGAAGAAAAAGACGGACCGCTGACGCTTGGGCTGCACCGGCGCGGCGGCTATTACGATATCGTACCGGTGACGGACTGCAGGATCGTGGACGACGATTTCCGGATGATCCTGATGTTTACCACCCTGTACTTCCGCACGCTGAACGTGCCCTTCTACCATAAGTTGAAGCACGAAGGGTATCTTCGGCACCTGCTGGTCCGCAAGGGCCTGAAGACCGGCGAGATCATGGTCGCGCTCGTTACGACCTCCGCGCTTTCCGTGGACCTTTCCGGTTATGTGAATACGCTGCTCTCCATGACGACGGAGGGAACGATCGTCAGCATCCTCCATATGATCAACGACAGGGAGGCGGACATCGTCGAGAGCCAGCAGACGACGGTGCTCTACGGGCAGGATTTCATCACGGAGGAGCTCTTTGACCTCCGCTTCAGGATCACGCCCTTCTCCTTCTTCCAGACGAACACCGCCGGCGCGGAGATCCTCTACGACACCGTCCGCGGCTATCTCGGCACCACCCGGGAGAAGGAGGTCTACGACCTCTATTCCGGGACCGGGACGATCGCGCAGGTGCTTGCGCCCGCCGCAAAGAAGGTGATCGGGGTGGAGATCGTTGAAGAAGCCGTCCTCGCGGCGCGCCAGAACGCGGAAGAGAACGGCCTCACGAATTGTACGTTTTTATGCGGCGACGTGCTGAAGGTGATCGACGAGATCGAAGAACGCCCGGACCTCATCGTACTCGACCCGCCGCGGGAGGGCATCCATCCGAAGACTCTCGACAAGATCATCCAGTTCGACGTGGACCGGATCTGCTACATCTCCTGCAAGCCGACCTCGCTCCAGCGGGACCTGGTGACCCTGTTCCAGGCAGGCTATATCCTGGAGCGTGCCTGCGCGGTCGATATGTTCGTCGGCACACAGAACATCGAAGTCATCGCACTGCTGGAGAAACAGCGTTAATCGAAGTCCCGCCAGAAATCCAGGACGGCCTTTTTGTAGGCCGCTTCATCCCCGAAATAACTCAGGCCGTGCTCCGCACCGGGAACGATGAGGAGCCGCTTTTCGGAAGCGCAGGCCAGATAATTCTCATAGGTCATCTCGACCGGAACAAAAGTGTCGCCCGTGCCATGGACAAAAAGCACGGGCGTCGTGCTTTTCTTCAGGAAATCCACAGCGGAATACTGCATGAGGTCGTCGCTCAGTTTATCCTTCACCATGGCGGCGATCAGGCCGCGGTACGGACCGTAGCGCAGCTTTAAGTTGTCCTGCATGACGTGCTTCCAGATCGCGTCGGGCGAGGTGAAGCCGCAGTCGGCCATAACACCGTGCACGTTCGCGGGCAGTCCGCGTCCGGCGGCCATCAGTATCGTCGTCGCGCCCATCGAGATGCCGGCAAGATAGACCGGCTCTTCCCCGACCTTGTTCTCGTTCATCCATTTCAGCCATTCCAGGACGTCCCGGCTTTCCGCGACCCCGAAACCGATATGGTCGCCGCCGCTTTCGCCCTGTCCGCGCTGTTCCGCGAGCAGGATATTGCAGTCGTGATCGTGCCAGAATTCGGAGATGATGCTGAAATCCCTGGACCAGCTGGAGCGCCAGCCGTGCATCGCAAGGATCGTCCGTTTCGGTGTTCCTTCCGCGGGATACCAGTGCCCGACGAGCTTC